>JBCCUP010000009.1 GCA_039196715.1 Pseudomonadota bacterium | reverse complement strand
GGAGATTTTCTCGACCGTGCCCCGCGTGTCGCCGATCTCGATGTACTCGGCCACCCGAAAGGCGTCGTCGGCGAGGAAGAAGAGGCCCGAGACGATGTCCTTGACCAGCGTCTGGGCGCCGAAACCGACCGCGAGGCCGACGACCGCGGAACCGGCGAGCAGCGGCGCGATGTTGATGCCGAGCTCCGACAGGCTGACGAACACGGTCACCAGGATGATCAGGCCCTTGGCCGTTTTCTCGAAGATCGGCACCAGTGTCGCCGTGCGGGACAGACCGACCCCGCCCATATCACCACCGCCGTCGTCGCCGTGATCACCCGTGCCAATCTCGGCCGCAAGCACCCGCCGCGCCCAGAGTGAGACGATCTCCCAGAGCACGTAGGCCATCAACAGGATGATCAGGATTTCCACCAGGTCGCCGGCGGCCTGGGCACCAAGCCCGGCCTCGGCCAGGCCCTGAAAGTCGAGCCCCCACATCAGCGCCATGCTGTAAATGACAAGGCCGACCACAAACACCCGCCCGACGCGCAACAGCCCCCGTTGCATCAGTGTGTGAGCCTCGGCGGCTTTGCCGCTCAACTCCTCGGAGGACCGTGTGCCCATGGCGACGATCAGGTTGACGTTGGCCTCGAGCGCAGGCCAAAGCAGAATCACAAAGAAGGTGATGTAGACCGCCGCGGTTGAATACTGCGCGAGGTCGGTGGTGTTGAGCACCAGTTGCACCAGGGCGTATTTGATCGCGACCAAGACGATCGCCAGAGTCGGCCAACTGCGCGCGAAGCGCAGCGCTTCGTCCGACATATCGCCGCCGATGAAGGTCTTGATGCGTTCCTGGTTGGTCAAGAGCACGTCGGTGAGTGCCTGGCGGTTGGCCCAGATCACCGCCGCGACAACCACGTACATCAGCAGCCCGAGCGGCAAGGCGTAGGGCCCGGTGGCCTGGATGCCGCCGTGGTCGCGGTTGGCGATCGACAGGATGAACACCGAGTGGTGGACCGCGACGATGAAGCCGGCGAGCAGCGTGTAACTCCAGATGATCGCGAGCGCGCGCTCCGGCGAGGTCTCGCAGAACCGCATCCCGTCGCTGTTGGGTGCAAACAGAAACCGCATGACGACGTAGGCGAACCAGGCGCTCGCGATCACGGTGCCGACGCTCTGCCCGATCTGCAGCAACACGCCGCGCTGGAACATCGACGACCAGATCACCCCACCGACGGCAAAGAACGCGAGCACGCCGAGGATGTCGATGGCCAGACGCGAGTAGATGATCCGCAACACGCTGGTCAGTGTGTAGCCGATTTCATCGTACAGCGCCTGCTTGCGCCGACGGAACAAGCGCTCGACAAGGCGCTGTGCCATCACACCGGCAGCAACGGTCATCGCCAGCAGCAACAGGAACTGGCCGAGCCCCATCGTGCGGATGTCGCGGTCGAAGTCTGCCTTGGCGCGCGACCACAGCGTCGGCACGGTACCGATCGCTGCAAAGTTCTGCTTGGACGCAGCCAGGTACTGTTGCAAGGCGCCAAGCAGGATGCCCGACACCGTCTCACTGCCACCTGCCGCGGTGTCCGCCTCGGCAACGGCATCAAGCCGTTCGATAAGCAGCTGCCGCACGGCGCTGTCGCTCAACTGCGAGACGAGGTCACGCACTGCCTCTTTCGACTCTGGCGCGGCGGTGCTGAGGTCCGGGGCGGTCGTCTCGGACGCGGTCGACGTGCCGATCAGGCCCTCGGCCGACACCATAGGCGACCCGAGCAGGGCCAACACGCAGCAGGCGAACAGCGCAAGGTAGCGCAAGGTGAAGGGCATCGCGGTTCTTTCCATCGGTTCAACAGGGCGGCTTCCCGGCGTACCGGGGACCACCCCGAGTTTAATCCACGCTCGGCCCCTGTCCGCCCGCCCAAGACCACATCAGGCAAACGTCCGATGTTTCTCGCCGCGCGTTTGAGCGGGGAGCACGGTGGGCCACGCGACCGACATGCCGTATGACGCCCCCCAACGAACCGGCATCTCAACGACCAACCCCGCGCTCTCCCGCACCGGGAAGCGGCTGTCTATACTTGGGCGATGACTGTCCATCCACCGGCCTGTTGCGTCCGTGTTCGCCCATGACCCTGCCCCGCCCTGCATGCGCTGACCAGCCCCTGGCACCCCGCGCCGCCCGACCGTGCAGTCGTTGAACCGCCGCGCGTTCCTCACCACCTGCGTTGCCCTTGGCGCCAGTCAGGCGAGCGCGCGCATCAGCGCACCCCGGCAAGACGAGGTCTGGGTCCTGTTGGACCCCGCGAAGCAGCGGTTGCAGGTGATGCGTGGCACCCAGGCGATCGTGCTCTACAACAACGTGTCGTGGGGTCGAGGCGGCGTCGGCTTCAAGCGACGCGTCGGCGACAACGTGACGCCGATCGGCGAGTTTCGTGTGCGCTGGATCAACGAGGACAGCAAATTCAAGTTGTTCTTCGGTTTCGACTACCCCAGCCCCCACTACGCCCAGGTGGGTTACCTGCGTGGCGAGCTCGACTCGGACCAGTACGGCCGCATCATCGAGGCCAGCCGCCGTGGCACCGTGCCCTTGCAGAATACCTCGCTCGGCGGCGCGCTCGGCATCCACGGCCTGGGGGACGCCGACGACACCATCCACTACGCGACGCACTGGACGCAAGGGTGCATCGCACTCGACAACCACCAGATCACCCACCTCGCTCGCTATGTCACGGTGGGGACACGGGTCGTGATCAAGCCCTGATGCGCTGACAAAGTCGACTTTTTTCTCGAAATGCAGCTTGGAGCGACTACGCTTTGCTGTCATTCACCCCGAACAAATGGAGAGATCCAATGAAACCGGTACGTCTGGCGGCGGCCCTGATGGCTGTTGGAATTGTGACTGGCTGTGCAAGCACGGCGAACAACGACGCCCTGATGCAGGAAATCGCGGCTGCGCAAGCGACAGCCCAAACGGCCCTGGACGCCGCGAACGCCGCCAACTCGCGCTCGATCAAGGCGAACGCGGAAGCGATCAAGGCCAAGACGGCGGCGATCAATGCCACCACGGCCGCCGAGAAGGCCCAGGCGACCGCAGACACCAACCGTACCGAGTTCACCGAAATGCTCGACCGCATGTTCAAGAAGAGCATGCTGAAGTAGGCGCCCGCAGGCACAAGAAAACCGGCCACTTGGCCGGTTTTTTTGTGCCGACGTGCCGTGCGCTCAGTGCGAGAGCAGCGCCACGCGTTCGGACAGTGGCACAGCAGTGGGCACGCCCGATGCTGACGCCAGAATGGCGCGCAGCGCCGGAATATTGACACGCGCACCGGCGGCGTTGGTGCGGCTCACCGTGACGACGATCTCCCGCAACAGCGCGTTGACGTCGGTGGGCGACTCGTCGAGCGAGGGGTGCACCTCGACGAACCACACCCCGTGGTGCCGCGCCATTTTCAGGGGTTGATTGACCAAGTGGACGGGCGTGTTGACGTCCACCGTGTTGTACAGGTACTCGATGTCCTCGGGGTACATGCGCAGGCACCCGTGCGTGACCCGCATGCCGACACCCCAGGGCTTGTTGGTGCCGTGGATGAGGTAGCCCGGCAGGTTGAGCCGCAGTGCGTGCTGCCCGAGCGGGTTGTCAGGGCCCGCGGGCACCATGCGCGGCAGGGGGTCACCGTCGGCCGCGTGTTCGGCCCGGATCGACTCAGGTGGGTACCAGTTGGGGTCCTTCTGCTTTCGCACGATGCGCGCTCGGCCGAGTGGCGTCTCCCAATCCACGCGGCCCACACTCACGGGGTGCGTGGTCACCACGGCCTTGCCGTTCTCGGTCGCGTAGCGGTAAAGGCGCATTTCCGGCAGGTTGACCACGATCCCCTCGCGCGGGGCATCGGGCAGGATGTAGCGCGTCGGCAGCAGCACTTCGGCCCCCTCGCCGGGCAGCCAGCTGTTCAGATCCGGGTTGGCGGCGACGATCTCGTCCCGACCGATCCCGTGCCGACGCGCGATGTCGTGCAAGGTGTCATCGTGGCGCGCGACGTCGCGCTGGATCGCACCCACCATGGCAATGTCAGCCGGCGGCAGGGCAAACTCGGCCGCCGTGGTCGTAGCGGGCAGCAACGCTGACGCCATGAGCGCGAGCGCGCCGGCTGTCCAGCGCGCCCGGTGGCGTGCAACGGGTGTCCCCAATCGCGGTGTCATCGCGCGCGTCCTCGTCTCCGCTGTCCATCGGACCTGCGGGTATGGCCAGTTGAAGCTGTCGGACAGGGGTGGGCAAGCATTGTTCCAGCGCCTCCAGCGCGCGTCAGGCCTCAGTATAGTCGGCGACCGCGGCCGTCGCCCTGCGCGGCACCGACGCCGCTGGCGCAGTGATTGCCTGCTGTTCGGGCAGGTATCACACGATGTCCGGCGCGCTGGCACCCTGCTGCATGCGAGCCGCGGGATGACGTCGTCTCGACGAAGACAAATTCAATGAACCGTGTCCCACTGCGCGCGACCGTCGGTGCCCTGGCCCTTGGCAGCACCTGTGCTCTCGCCCTCGACGTTCAACCGCGCATCATAGGCGGTTGCCAGACCACCAACGGCCAGTACGACTACACCGTCGCCCTGGCGACGACCGCCGGTGCGACGGAGTTCCAGGCGCAATTCTGTGGTGGCACGCTGATTCACGAGAATTGGGTGCTGACCGCAGCCCACTGCCTGTATATCCCGACTGGCGGCAGTTTCACACCGATGACCCCCGCAGACGTGCAGGTGCTGCTCGACGTCCACACGCTGTCGACAACCCAGGTTGCCAACGGTGTCGCGGTGGATCAGATCATCCGCCACGCGTCCTACAACGTGAACGACGCCTCGTCCCCCAACGACATCGCGCTGCTGAAACTGGCCACGCCACAAACCGGCCGCGACGTCGTGCGATTGTCCACGGTCAAGCCCGGGGCCGGGCTTGCCGCACTGACCCTCGGCTGGGGTGACACCAACATCGACGCTGCGATCGCCGAGTACAGCACCACGTTGCAGGAAGTGAATGTTGACACCTACAGCGACGCCGCCTGCTCGGCCGCGCTGCCGTCGGTAACCCTCGCGCTGAGTCAGCTCTGCGCCGGCACCGAGGCCGGTGGCCGCGACAGTTGCCAGGGGGACAGCGGCGGACCGCTCTACCTCGATACGCCAAACGGTGTGACGCAGGTCGGCATCGTCAGCTTTGGCGACGGTTGCGCAAAAACCGACACACCCGGCGTGTACACCTCGGTCGACGCGTTTCTGAGCTGGGTTGAAACCAACACCTTCAACGCCGGCACGGGCTCGGCCGACGTGCCGGCGCCCGGTGGCGTAGGCGAAGCCTTCGAGCCCCTGGCCAGCGTGTGTCCAGCGGGCAGCACGGGCGGCACCGAGGGCGGCAGCAGCAGCGAATCCGGCAGCGGCTCCGACGGCGCCGGCTTCACGCTTGGCGGTGGCGGCGGTGGTGGCAGCGGCCACGCCTCGGCCGCAGTCGGGTCAGTCTCGCTGTGGGCAGCGCTGCTCGGCGTGTGCGCCGTGTGGCGCCAGGTGCGCCGCCGGGTCAGTCCGACGCGCGCAGACTGCGCTCCGCGCCGAGCGCGTTGAGCACGAAGCCGTAGATGAACGCCGTCTCCTCGATGGCGTCGTAACGCCCCGACGCACCGCCGTGTCCGGCGTCCATGCGTGTCTTCAACAACAGTGGCGCCGTGTTGCTGCGGGTTTCGCGCAAACGAGCCACCCACTTGGCCGGCTCCCAGTAGGTCACCCGCGGGTCGGTCAGACCGGCCAGCACCAGCAGCGCCGGATACGCCACCGCACGCACGTTGTCGTACGGGCTGTAAGCGGCAATCGTGCGGTACGCCTCGGCGCTCTCGATCGGGTTCCCCCACTCTTGCCACTCCGGCGGCGTCAAGGGCAGGCTGGCGTCGCACATGGTGTTGAGCACGTCGACAAAGGGCACATCGGCGACAGCGCACGCGAAAAGGTCCGGGCGTTGGTTGACCACGGCCCCGATCAACAGACCGCCCGCCGAGCCACCGTAGCAGGCACACCGGGCGGCATCCACCAGGCCGAGCTCGATCAGGTGTTCGGCCACGGCGATGAAGTCGTTGAAGGTGTTGGCTTTTTTCTCCAGCTTGCCCTCGGTGTACCAGCGGTAACCGCGTTCCATGCCGCCGCGCACGTGGGCGACCGCACAGACCACCCCCCGATCCACGAGTGACAGGCGCGCCGCGGAGAAACCCGCCGGCGTGCTCGAGCCGTAGGCCCCGTAGCCGTAGAGGAAGAGCGGTGCGGCGCGGGACGGGTCACGGTCTGCTCGGTGGATGAAACTCACGGGCACCCGTTCGCCGTCGGGCGCGGTCGCCCAGCTCCGTCCCGTGGTGTAGTCCTCGGGCCGGTGTCCGCTCGGGATGCGCTGCTGCTTGCGCAACGTGCGTTCACCGGTCGCAAGGTCCATGTCCCAGGTGGTCGGCGGCGTCGCGGGTGAGGAATAGAACACGCGCAGCAGCGCATCGTCGAACTGCAGTCCGCCCGACGCTGACAGCGCGTAGCAGGCTTCGTCGAAGGCCAGCCACTCGAACACCGGTGCGATATCGGGGTCCGGGTGTGCAAGCACGCCCAAGCGCGGCAACGCATCGACCTGCTCACGCACCACGAGAAAGTCACGCTTGAGAATGAATTCATGCAGCAGCACGTCCGTGGCCGGCTGGTAGTAGTCCTGCCAGTCGTCGACCCCACGGCTTGCGAGCGGTGCCGTCATCAGCTTGAAGTCGACCGCACCGTCCCGGTTGGTCAGGATCAACCAGCGGTCGCCCCAATCGTCGACGTCGTAGTGCAAGTCGCGAATCCGGGGTTGGATGCACCTGAGTGCCGCGTTCGGGTCTGCTGCATCGAGCACATGGCACTCGTCGGTGGTGTGGTCGTGGGCGTAGACGATCATGTGCCGGTGCGAGCTGCTCGAGCCCACCGAGACGAAAAAACCCGCGTCAGACTCCGCGTAGACGAGCTCACTCGGGCCACCGCCGCGGTGGCAACGCCAGACACGGTCGGTGCGGTGGTTGTCGTCCAGCGTGGTGTAGTAGAGCGTCTCGCTGTCCGCCGCCCAGGTGACATTGGCACTGGCTGACGCCACCGCCAGCACGGTGTCCTCGCCGGTGGCGAGGTCGCGCACCTGAATGCTGTAGACCTCGCTGCCGTTGCGGTCGACCGACCAGACCATGAACCGGTGGTCGGGGCTGGTTTCCACGGATCCGAAGCCGCAATAGGCGCTGTCGCCCGCCTCGACGTTGCCGTCGAGCAGGACCTGCTCGGCCGCCTCGCCCTCGCGAGGCCGACGGCACCAGCGACCGTACTGCTCGCCGGTCTCGATCCGGCGGTAATACTCGTAGGGCCCGTCCGGTGCCGGCACGCTGCTGTCAGTCTCGGCGGTGCGCCCGCGAATCTCCACGAACACGGCGTCGCGCAATGGCCCGGTCGCTGCCATCGCAGCCTCGGTCGCCGCATTCTCTGACTCGAGGTGATCGCGGATGTCCTGAGCCA
Organism: Pseudomonadota bacterium; assembly: GCA_039196715.1. NCBI lineage: Bacteria > Pseudomonadati > Pseudomonadota > Pseudomonadota bacterium. The sequence continues at coordinate 77,552 of JBCCUP010000009.1, read as the reverse complement.
GCATCGACGGATCGCGCATCACCTCGCGCCAGTCGGGATCGCGCAACCAATCGAACTCGTCAACGCGTTCAACGCCGTGCAGGCGGTGGGTCTTGGGCGGTCGCGGGGTGGCAGACACAAGGTACTCCTCGGGTGAAATTCGGCTGTCTCCACGGCAGTGGCCAGAGACGGCTTGGGCGCACGCTGCACACCGGCGTGTACCGACGGCGAGCGCGCTGCGGAACTGGCCTCAAGCCTGCATACCGTGTGAGGCGCCGTGGAAAGAATGTACGGCCAATGCACTGGCGCGTCACACACCACTGCTAAGCTCTGGTCATACACGGCACGCAGACAACAGGATAGCTTCTTATGCCGACTCGCCTCACCGTCGCGCTGGCCGCGACCACATTGCTGAGCGCGCCCGCGTGGGTTTCCGCCGCTGATCTTCTGAGCGTGTACCGCGACGCCCTGGCCAACGACAAGAGCTACCAGATCGCGACCCACCAACACGCTGCCGCGCAGCAGGCCATCGAGATCGCCCGGTCGGCACAGCGTCCGACAGCCGGCCTCAGTGTGGTCACGACCGTCTCGGACAACAGCCGACTCGATGAAAACAGCTTGACCGCCGCACTGACCGGCAGCATGGCGTTGTACAACCGCACCAACGCCTTGCGTGTGGACGCCGCCGAGAGCAACGCCGCGCAAGCCGACGCCGACCTCGACGCCGCCGAACAGAGCCTGGCCCTGCGCGCCGCTCAACTCTACTTCGAGGTGCTGCGCGCGCGCGATGCCACCTTGTTTGCGCGCGCGGAACTCGACGCGTTCGAGCGGCAACTCGAACAAACCGAAGGGCGCTTCGACGTCGGTCTGGTGGCCATCACGGACGTGAAGGAAGCGCAGGCGGGCTACGACGGTGCACAGGCTGGCGTGATCGCCGCCGAGAACGACCTCGCGACCGCACTTCAGGCCTTGAAAGTGACCACCGGTCGCTTCCCCGACGACATCGCCTCGCTGCGGGACGACATCGAACTCACGCTGCCGCAACCGGCCAACGTCGAGCGTTGGGTCACCACCGCAGCTGACCACAGCCCGCAGATCCGCGCCGCGCGGGAGGCGAGTGACTCGGCGCGCGCCGACCTCCGCATCGCCCGTGCGAGCACCTCGCCCACGCTGGACCTCGAAGCCACACTGAGTGAAACCGCTTCAGACGTCGACCTCAACGACGATTTCGGCAACCGCTCGCTGCGCCTGACCTTCGGCCTGCCGCTCTACACCGGCGGTTCGCGCGCGGCCAACTCACGGCAGGCCCGCCAACTCCTGAGCGCAGCGGAACAGCAATTGGCACTCGCCGAGGCCGAGGTGGAGCGCGACGTGCGCAACAGCTTCGCCTCGGTCAAGTCGTCGATCAGCCGCGTGTCGGCACTCGAACGCGCACTGGAATCCAGCCGCACGGGCCTCGAGGCCACGCAGGCCGGCTTCGAAGCCGGCACCCGCACCAACGTCGACGTGCTGAACGCGATTCGCTCAGAGTCCGACGCGCGCACGCAGCTCTCCGGTGCCCGCTACGACTACATGCTCGCCATGCTGGAATTGAATGCGCTGGCCGGCAAGTTGGGCGAGGACGAGATCGCGCGGCTCAACCGCTGGCTCACAGACTGAAGGCGCACACTGGGGCCTGGCTTGCGTCATTTGCCGCGCCAGGGATGACCTGGGCGGCGTGCGCGGTGTCGGGCTATAGTGGTTGACCCACGCGCAGTGCAGTCAGCCCATGGCCACCGTCCCCCCTTCTGCAGACACAGCGGAGTTGCCGCCACTGAGGTTCTCCGAGCGCTTCTCGCAGGACCTCCCCGCCGATCCCTCCCGGGTCAATCGCCCGCGGCAAGTCGAGGGTGCCGCCTACTCTTTCGTGTCACCTTCCCCGGTGTCTGCCCCGTGCACGCTCGCGGTGTCGAACGACATGATGGCGCGTCTGGGCCTGTCGGCAGACGTGGCGAGAACACCGGGATTCGCCGCGCTGTTCGCCGGGAACGCGGTGCCGTCGGACAGCGAACCCTACGCCATGAACTACGGCGGGCACCAGTTCGGCAATTGGGCCGGACAGCTCGGCGACGGGCGGGCGATCAACCTCGGCGAGGTGCTCACACCCGCTGGCGAACACCTCGCCCTGCAGCTCAAGGGTGCCGGCACCACGCCCTACTCCCGCGGCGCCGACGGCCGAGCCGTGCTGCGCTCCTCACTGCGCGAATTCGTCTGTTCCGAGGCCATGCACCACCTCGGTGTGCCGACAACGCGCGCGCTGAGCCTGGTCGCCACCGGCGATCCGGTGCTCAGGGACATACTCTACAACGGCAATGCCGCGCACGAACCCGGCGCCATCGTCTGCCGCGTGTCCACCTCCTTCGTGCGCTTCGGCAGTTTCCAGATCCACGCCGCGCGGGGCGACCGCGACACCTTGCGCACGCTGATCGAGCACACCGTGCGCCACCACTACCCCGAGTGCCTGAGCGACGGCGCCGTCGACAACCGGGCGATCGCGGCCTGGTTCCGAACGCTCTGCGAGCGCACGGCCGAGCTCGTCGTGCACTGGCAACGCGTTGGCTTCGTGCACGGTGTGCTGAACACCGACAACATGTCGGTGCTGGGGGAGACGATCGACTACGGACCCTACGGATGGCTCGAAGACTACGACCCCGACTGGACACCGAACACGACCGATGCGGAGTTCCGCCGCTACCGCTTCGGCCAGCAACCGGCCATCGCGCTGTGGAACCTCGCTCAGCTGGCCAATGCGCTGTTGACGCTGACCGACGAGGTAGACCCGTTGCAGGCGGGCGTTGACCACTATCGGGGCCATTTCGAGCGGACGTGGCGCGCGATGATGGCGAGCAAGCTCGGCCTGGCCGGATGGCGCGAAGGCGATCAGACGCTGGTTGACGGGCTGGAGTCGGTGCTCGGTGCAACCGAGACTGACATGACGCTGTTCTACCGTGCCCTCGCCAGGTTGCCACTGGACGGCGACGCGCCTGCCGACGACGTCTTTCGACCCGCCTGGTATGCACCCGAAACGGTGACAGACGCCGTCTTGCAGACCTTGGCGGATTGGGTACAGCACTACCGCCGCCGGTGTGCGGCGGACCCACTCGACGCCGACGCACGCACCGCAACAATGCAAGGCGTCAACCCGCTCTACGTGCCGAGAAACTACCTCGCACAGCTGGCGATCGACGCCGCCGAACAAGGTGATACCGCGCCGCTCGAACGCTGGATGACAGCGCTGACGACTCCCTATACCGAGCAACCCGGCATGGACGACCTCGCCGAGAAACGGCCGGAATGGGCTCGTACGCGCGTCGGGTGTTCGATGTTGTCCTGCAGTTCCTGAGCTGCGCCGTTCCACCACCATCGCCCGAACCGGTCTCTGGACACCGCAGCCCCCGGCGAGGCTGGTCACCTCGTTCGCCCGGTTGACACGACCCAGCGCCATCTCCATCTCTCCGCACACGCCCGATGCCGACGCCAGATCGGCCGACACCCACGCGCGCCTGATGGACGCCGTTCGCGGCATCCTCGCCGAGGACGACCTGCTGACCGCGGCCAACCAGTGGACGCCCACGAGTCGGACGGGCTCGCGGTGTACCGAGAACGGCCGGCCAGTGTCGTCCTGCCGGAGACGGTCGATCAGTTGCGCACCACCGTGTGCGTGTGCGACGCGGCGAACACACGGGTGATCGCCCGGGACGCGGGCCGTGTTGCTTTCCACCCTCCGCGCACCCTTCAGCACGCACAGCAGAGGACCGATCGGGTCGAACCCATCCTCACTGCACTGGGCTGCATCGACGCGGGTCCTCGACACGCACCGGTGTTGCGGTTCCGCGGGCACCTACTCCGTGTTGCAACCGGACGTCTCCGCATTGTCCACGGACCAAAAGGTCACGTCCTTGGTCGGACGTCATCGCCTGCGCCAACATCGGGTGCCTGAGGCACATTCAGAGCGGCACAGCAGCGCCTGTCACGCACTGGATCGAGCATCTCGACTGAGCGCGCAACACAGTCTTGTGCTGACCGGCACAGGCCATTGGCACACAAATTGGCCATGGGCTGAAAATTGCATCGGCGGTTCACGTGAAGGCCGCCAAGATGCACTCCGACACCGCATCGGGTGGCCGCACGCATCCTCCGGATGAATTGGCACACCGACACCGCAGTCACTTTCCGTGCACCACCCCGCCACGCGCCAGGTTGCCCCACCGAGGTGCGTCCGTGCAGGCGACAACAGGAAGCATGCGGTGAAATCGGTTGTGTTCGTCGACGACGAAGCGTCGGTACTGGACGGTTTGCGCCGCAGCTTGCGCAAGAAGCGGGCGGAATGGGACATGCACTTCTTCACCAGCGCCGAAGACGCGTTGATGTTCATGAAGTACGACCACATCGACGTGGTCGTCAGTGACATGCGCATGCCCGGAATGAACGGCGCCGAGTTCCTCCAGGCAGTGCAGAAGCAACAGCCCAAGGCGATCCGACTGGCGCTCTCGGGCTACGCCGATTCACAGCTGATCCTGGAGTCGGCACATGCCATTCACCAGCACATTTCGAAGCCCGCCGAGATCAAGACGATCATCGAGACGGTCGAGCACAGCATCGCGTTGCAGGCGAAGCTGTCGGACCCACGCTTGCAGTCCTACGTCGGCAGCCTGAGCGCGCTGCCTTCCATGCCGCACGTCTACGACGAGATCATGTCGATGGTGGCGGACGACGGCTACACCGAGGAGGAGATCGCTGCGGTCATCGAGAAGGACGTCGGTTTCACCGCGACCGTGCTGCGCATTGTCAACTCCGATTTCTTCGGCGCCTACGGCAACATCGACTCGATTGGCCAGGCCGTGAGCATGCTCGGCACAGAGACGCTGAAAAACATCGTGCTGTCGGAAAACCTGTTCACCCAGTTCGAGCGCACCGACGCGGACGAACTGGAGCGGTTGAACGTGCTGTCAAAGTCGGTGAGTGCACTGGCGCACAAGTTCGCCGTCGCGGCTGGCCTGAACGACCGCGCACGCGACCACTGCCAGCTGGCCGGTATGGTGTGCACGATGGGCGATATGGTGTTCCTCGACACCGGCGAACCCGGCAACGACATCTCCTCGCCGGTGGTGTCGGCGTACATGCTCAACCTCTGGTCGATGCCGGACTCGCTGGTCGAGTCCGTGCTGCGGCACCGCGACCCGATCGAGCACGGATATGCCCAACGCCGCGACGTCCTGACCGAAGCCGACTGCGTCAGAGCGGCCTGGTTCGCTTGCATCGACTACCTGCACATGGACGACGACGACCGCTGGGGCCGTGAAGAGGCCATGCAGCGAACCTTGCTGGCACTCGCCAAGGACCCCAAGCTCGCCGAGAAGTGGTACGACAAGCTCTACACGATGTTGTAGGCGCGGCGACGCAGGGTCACCGCGCGGGTGCGAGCCGCGTCAGCTCTGCAGACCGAACACCATCCGCAGGGTGACCGGAGACACGCGCGTGATACTCGGCAGACCGGCGAGCTCCATCAGCTTGTCCACACCCGGTGTCAGACCTGCGGCTTCGATCGGCAACATGATCATGTCGGCTGTGGTCACCAGCAACCTGTCTTCGGCCAGCATGGCCGCAAAGAACGTGGCGTTGACCGGCACCGCGGTGCCGTTGATCGTCACACTGCCCGTGACATCGACAAGTGTGGTGTCACCGACAGCAAGCGCCTTCAGGGCACCCATATCCACCTGCGCTTCGAGCACGGCCTTCGGGCCGTTGGTGAAGACGAATTCGCGCATGCGCTCGTTGCGGATACCGATGTTTGTCTCGACCGACGCCACGTCGATTTCGACAGACACCGCGCCCGCTTCGCTGATGGACCCGGACATCGACGAGAAGTGGTGTACCTCGCCGACCACATCGGCCTTGACCGAGCCGAAGGCCACCGTGGAATCCTCGGCGGACAGCATCCAGTTGGCGTGGCCACCAGCGAGCGATACCGACGTGCAGGCCGCGAGGGCTACGCCTGCCAGCACCGATGTGATACGTTTTTTCATGAGTCTCCCCTGTTTGGTGTCATCGAGGCGCGCGAGTTCGCGCCACCTCGGGAACACAACACGCCACGGCCGGGGTTTATTCGATCGGACACCACCCTTTTTTATGACGGCCGACTTCAACGCGCACGACGCCATTCGCGCGCTCTACCCCAGGCTGTGGCGGTTCTGCCTGGCCACCACCGGATCCCGCGTGAACGCGGACGACCTCGCACAGACGGCGTGCCTGCGCGCACTGGAGCGTATCCACCAGTTCAACCCGGGCACGGCATTTGATGCCTGGGTCTTTCGCATCAGCAAGCATGTTTGGATCAACGAGCTGCGCGCCAACGCGGTGCGCCGCGGCGGCGGCCTGGTGGCCATCGAGGACGCGGAGCCCGCGGACCGCGACCACACACCGGAATCGAATTTATCCGGCTCTGAAGTGTTAGACACACTGATGCAACTGCCAGAAGCCCAGCGGGTCACAGCGTATCTGGCGTACGTAGAAGGCTACAGCTACAAAGAGACGGCGAGTATGCTCGACATCCCCATTGGCACCGTGATGAGCCGGTTGTCAGCCGCACGCAAACGGTTGAGTGCGCATTTGCGGGCAGATTACCCGGCGGCGCAGGCGGGCCAGCCGACATGACAACGGACACCTTCACTGACGACCAGTTGACCGCCTACCTCGACGGCGAGCTCGAGCCGTCACTCGCGGCAACGCTCGAGGCGCGCCTGGCCACCGACGGCGAGCTCGGCGCCCGACTCGAGGCGCTGAGTTTCGACCAGACGGCGCTGCGGCAGGCCTTTGACGCCGTGCTTGCCGAGGCTCCGGCGTTCCCCGAGGCGGTGCTCGAACCCGCGGCGCCCGCCGAGCCGCACCGAGGTGTGGGCGCGTTCACGGGGTTCGCCGCCGCCGCCGTGCTGGTGGCCTGCCTGAGCAGCCTGGTGACCTTGTGGGCCACGCGGGCGCCCTCCGACGAGCGCCGCTGGTTCGACTACGTCGCGGCCTACCAGGCGCTCTACACCACCGACACGCTGGTGCACGTCACCACCGACGGCACTACTCGGGCCGCCGAACTCGAACGCGTGTCTGGCGCGATCGGGCTGGAGATTCCCCTGCAGGCGGTCGAGGCGCTGCCGAACCTCCACTACAAACGTGCGCAGGTGCTCGGTTTCGAGGGTGCGGCGCTGGCCCAATTGACCTTCCTGACTGCCGACGGCGCACCGATCGCCATTTGCATCATCGGGACTGACCAGGCCGACGACACCGTGCAGACCGCAATGCTCGAGGGCATGGCCTCGGAGCGCTGGAGCGACGGCGAGCACGCTTTCCTGGTGATCGGTGGCGCGGACCAGAGCGAGCTTTCGGGCGTCGCGGAGGCGTTTCGTCAGCGCATCTGACCCCCGGGCAGCACCCGGCCGCGCCGCCTCAAGTTCGCCCGCGGCCCTCCGCTACCAGCTCAGAGACCCTTTGAATGTGCCCACACGCAGGTGGTGCACACCCAAGGCCTGAGCCCATGAACACCAATCAGCTGAGCGCGAGCCACTACGCCGGCGCGGCGGCCCTGCTTTTCATCTACGGCGGCGCTGTCTGTCCGTTGATCGACTCCCTGGACCGCGCGACGTGGGCCGTCAACGTGGTGGTCTGCTTCGGCATCGGATGGCTGTTGCGCACCGCAGGTTACGCCGGGCTGGAACGCACGCGTGGCGAGCGCCCAACACCACGCCAAACCCTCGCCCTGGACCTGGGCGTGCTGGCGTTGATCGCGGTTGTGATCGCCACGGTAAACTCGGTTACCGCCTACTTCATGCTCGAGAGTGTCCTCAAGGTGCTCGTGGGCATTGGCGCAGTCGGTTATTTCATTTCCACGGACACGCTGCTGCACAGCGAACTCCGCACCGGGCAGGCCCTGGCTGCACGGGGCGAGAACCACCAACTGGCCTCCGCGCGACGCTCGTTCTCGCGCCGCTTCCTGGTGCTGTCCCTGATCAGTCTCAGCATCGTGGCCGTGGTCTTGGTGCTGTTGGTGAACAAGCAACTGCTGGTGATGAGCTGGACCGAAACCGCGCCGGACAATGCCCTGCGGCGGGGCATCGTGATCGAGTCCATCTTTGTCGTCGGCGTGGTCGCGGCCTACGTGTGCCGTACCATGCAGTCCGCGTCCAAGCTGCTCGCCTTCTACCTGCAGAACCAACAGCGCACGCTCGAGCGCGTGTCCGCCGGCGACTACGACCACAACGTGCCGATTATCAGCAACGACGAGTTCGGTGACATCGCCCGCCACACGAACAACATGATAGAAACGATCATCGAGCGGTCTGCGGAGCTCCAGCGCACACAGAACGCCACCATCCTCTCACTCGCCGCGTTGGCCGAGACGCGCGACACTGACACCGGCGCGCACATCACCCGCACGCAGCACTACGTCAAGGTGCTGGCCGAGCACATGGCGACGCACCCGGACTACGCCGACCAGCTCACGCCCGACGTGGTCGACCTGATCTACAAGTCGACGCCGCTGCACGACATCGGCAAAGTCGGTATCCCCGACAGCGTGTTGCTGAAGCCCGGTAAACTGACCGACGACGAGTACGACACCATGAAAACGCACACGCTCCTCGGGGTGCGCGCGCTGGAGGTGGTCGAGGCCGAACTCGGCTCGTCGAATTTCCTGCGCTACGCCAAGGACGTGGTTGCAACCCACCACGAGCGCTGGGACGGCAAGGGCTACCCGGCGGGGCTCGCCGGTGAGGACATCCCGCTGTGCGGCCGGCTGATGGCGGTCGCAGACGTCTACGACGCGTTGATCAGCGAGCGGGTGTACAAACCGGCGTTCGATCACGCCAAAGCGCGCTACATCATCGTCGAGGGCAGCGGCACGCAATTCGACCCCGCCGTGGTCAGCGCCTTTGTCGCCTGCGAGGCCGAGTTCAACCGAATCGCGAAGCGCCTGACCCAACCCCGCGCCGAGAACGCGCTGGCGGCCTGATCGGCCCGGAGCCGGCCCAGACTCGGCCAGCTTCACCGCTGATCGACAGGCCCGCAGCGTAGGCCCAGGCTCGGGCAGCCTGCTGTTGCACCTTTGGCAACACCACGGTGATCGTGCTGCCCACACCCACCGCACTGTCGATGTCGATGCGCTCGCCGTGTTCCTCGACCGCACCGAGTGCCATCGACAAGCCAAGTCCCGTACCCTCACCGGTTGCCCGTGTTGTGAAGAACGGCGTTAACGCGTTGTGCACGACCTCCTCCGATATGCCATCGCCCGAATCGCTGACAAGCACCTCGATGCCCGGCGACGTGCACCGCGAAGGTTCGGTGACCTGACCTTCGGGTCCAGCGGCCTGCACCGCGTTGCGGGCCAGGTTGAGAAACGCCTGATTGAGCTTGGCGCTCTTCGTCTTCCACCTGAGCGAACGCCTGAAGCCCGGAGACGATATCGCGGTTGCGTGTCACGCCCTCGAGGGTCTCGCGGATCAGGGTGTCCAGTCGAGCAGACAAGGTCTCTGGCGCGCCACGCGCCGCGAGGGTCGACTGCACCGACTCGACCAGCCGCGACAAGGACGCGAGGTTGTCTCTGGCCGTCAGCACATTGCTCAGTTCTCCACCGAATACCTGTGGCAGGTCACATGGCGCCCCGCACCGCGTGGCCCGCGGCGTACCGCAGCCGAACCTCAGTGATGCCGCGGCCCGCAGTGTCAAGGGTGTGGCGCTCGACCAGCAGCACCGGATCGCCGGCGGCACACCCGAGCACCTCGGCCACATCGACGCCCGCGAGCTGTGCGGAGACCCGGTACTGTCCGCCAGCAAAAGGGGTGTTCTGCACCAGCCACTCGTTTGCGCTCACGCGGTCGAAGTCGGTGTCGAGCGCTTTGGGTACGGTGTCGGTGTTGACCCACCGGCTTTCCACCGCGTAGGGGCGATCGTCCGCGAGGTGCAGGGCATCGAGTCGCAACGCGGTCGACGACGTCGACCCGCCAAACAACGCCCGCACGCGGGCCGGGGGGCGCCGCACTGCCCGCAGCAACAGCCGGTGTGTGTAACGCCCGCCTGCCGCCTCGACCTCGAGTCGGATCACGGGAATGTCGAGTCTCGCCTGACGCACCGGGTGTTCGGCGACGCGGGTGCCCGCGCGCCGCTTGCGAACGAGGATGCCCGCGTCGGCGAGTTCGCGCATTGCCCGGTTGACGGTGGCCCGCGCGCAGCCGAATTCGATCGCGAGTTCCGTCTCGGCCGGTATCACACTGCCGGGGGGCCAGCGGCGGTCCTGAATGCGCCGCGCCACCTCGGCCTTGATCTCACGCCACCCCTTCGCAGCGGCGGTCACGGTGCTGCCAGGATCGCGCCGAGCGCCGCGCGGTAGCGCGCGGTGATGCAGTCTCGGTCGCGGTGACGCCCGCCTGAAACCACGTGACGGCCAGCCGACCAGACGTCGCCGACCAGGGCTTCACCACGGGCGAACACGAAGCTGTCGAGCAGCGCATCACCCGACCGCCCGACGGCATCGGGCGCGCCGAGGTCGAGCGCCAGCAGATCCGCCCAGCACCCCGCCGTGATGCCCGCCGGGCGCGCACACGCCCGGGCACCGCCTCGCAACGCGGCGTCGAACAACGCCCGCCCGGTTGACGCCGTGGGTGTCGCCAGCGCCGCCCGGCCGCGGTCACGCAGGCGTTGGCTGTACTCGAGTGTGCGCAACTCCTCGGCCAACGACACCCGTATATTCGAATCCGAACCGACGGCGATCCGGCCACCGGCGTTTCGGTGCTCGACTGCGCGAAAGATGCCGTCACCCAGGCTGCTCTCGGTCACCGGGCACAAGCCGGCGACGGCGTCGCTGCTCGCCAGTTGCTGCAGCTCCGCGTTGTCGAGGTGTGTGGCGTGCACCAGGCACCAGCGCGCATCAACATCCTGGGTGTCGAACAGCCACTGAACCGGCCGCGCACCGTGGTGCGCCAGCACCTCGTCCACTTCCGCCGTCTGTTCGGCGATGTGGATGTGAACCGGACCGGACGTGCATTCGGTCAGCAGAGCCGTCAGGGCCTCCGTGGACACCGCTCGGAGCGAGTGCGGCGCAACACCGAGCAGACTGTCCGCCGGCGCGTGCGCGAGGGCCGTTGCGCTCGCGGCTCTGAGCGCGAGGAAGGGTTCGAGCGCGTTGCCGAATCGGCGTTGCCCACCGGTCAGCGCCCGACCGTCACACCCCCCCTGGTGGTAGAACACCGGCAGCAGGGTCAGACCGATACCGGTGTCGGCGGCGGCGGCCAGCACGCGTTCGGCCATTTCGGCTACGCTGGCGTAGGGCGAGCCGTCGGGCGCGTGGTGGAGGTAGTGGAACTCCCCCACCGCGGCAAAGCCGGACTCGAGCATCTCCATCTGCGCGAACGCGGTGATGTCTTGCACCTGATCGGGGTTCAGGCGCCGCAGGAAGTGGTACATGCGGTCGCGCCAGGTCCAGAAGCTGTCGCGTGGATCGGGACCCCGGGCCTCGGTGAGCCCGGCCATGGCGCGCTGGAATGCATGGCTGTGGGCGTTGGCTGGGGCCGGCACTAGACACCCCACACGGTGGACACTGCTGCCCTCGTCCTCGGTTTGCCGGTCACATGCCGCCTCGTGTACGACCGCTGCAATGTGGCCGTCGTCACCGATGTCGACGCGCACGCACGTCGCCCACTGCCCGTCCACGAGCGCCTGATCAGCCAGGATCGTTTTCACCACGTCGCCCTTGCGTCCCGCACGTCAGCCGATTACTGTATCGCCGTACTTTCAATATGTCTATACATATTCACCATGGCAACCACCCTGCTGACCAACGCATCGGTGCTGACCTGCAGCGACAGCGCGTCCGACGCCTCGCTGCTTCACGGCACAAGCGTCGCGGTCGAAGCGGACCACATCCGCTGGTGCGGCCCCGCCGAGGACACACCGGTCGCGTACCGTTCGCTCGAACCCCATGACCTTCAGGGCCGCCTGGTAACACCGGCGCTGATCGACTGCCACACCCACATCGTGCACGGCGGCAACCGTGCCTGGGAGTTCGAGGAGCGCTTGCACGGCGTGCAGTACAGCGAGATAGCCCGCCGTGGCGGCGGCATCAACGCCACAGTGAGCGCCACCCGAACCGCGTCGGAGGACGCGCTGCTGTCCGACGCGCTCCGGCGTGTGGATGCCCTGCTGGCCGAGGGTGTAGGCACGCTCGAGATCAAGTCCGGCTACGGTCTCGACCACGACACGGAGTTGCGCATGCTGCGCGTCGCGCGCCGGGTCGCGGGCGAGCGAGAGGTCGACGTGCGCACGAGTTTTCTCGGCGCCCACGCGGTGCCACCGGAATTTGCAAGCGAGGCAGACGCCTATATCGACCGGTGCTGCCTTCCCACCCTCGACGCCGCCGCGGCTGCAGGCATCGTCGACGCCGTCGACGGATTCTGCGAACACATCGCGTTCACACCCGCGCAGATCGACCGTGTGTTTCAACGCGCGGTCGGGCTGAACCTGCCGGTCAAACTGCACGCCGAGCAACTCTCGAACTTCGGCGGCGCCCGACTCGCAGCGCAGTACCGGGCGTTGTCCGTCGACCATCTCGAGTACCTCGGCACCGACGACATTGCCGCTCTGCGCCAGGCCGGCACGGTTGCCGTTCTGTTGCCCGGTGCCTATTACACCCTACGTGAGACCCGGAAACCGCCGGTCAAGGCCCTGCGAGCGGCGGGTGTCCCGATGGCGGTCGCCACCGATTGCAACCCCGGTTCGTCTCCGCTGAGTTCACTGCTGCTGGCCATGAACATGGCGTGCACCTTGTTTGGTCTGACGCCGCACGAGGCCTTGATCGGCACCACCCGCCACGCGGCGGCGGCGCTGGGGCTGACTGACCGTGGGCAGATCGCGCCCGGGCAGCGCGCCAACATCGCCGTTTGGGACGTCGAACACCCCGCCGAACTCGCCTACCGAATCGGCTTCAATCCGCTGTACCGGCGCATGCACGCCGGCCGGTGGGTCGCGTGACCAACGCTCTGCTCCAACCCGGCAACGCCGACCTCGCCCAGCTCGCCGCCATCGCCGACGCACGTGTTCGCCCCCGCATCGACCCGGCCGCGCAACCCGCTGTCGATGCCGCGGCGCGCTGCGTGGCCCGGGCAGTCGACGGCGGTGACGCGGTGTACGGCGTGAACACCGGCTTCGGCAAACTTGCCACCGTGCGCATCGCCGCCGCAGACACCGCAACCTTGCAACGCAATCTCATCCTCTCGCACTGTGCCGGTGTCGGCGATCCGGCGGATACCCGCACGGTTCGGCTGATGATGGTGTTGAAGCTGCTCTCGCTCGGCCGCGGTGCCTCGGGCGTCCGCTGGGGCGTACTCACCCAGATTCAGGCGCTGCTCTGCGCGGACATCGTGCCGCACGTACCGGCGCAAGGCTCGGTCGGCGCGTCGGGCGATCTCGCACCCCTCGCGCACATGGCCGCCGCCCTGTTGGGCGAAGGTGATGTCTGGTGCCAATGCACGAAACAACCGGCTCACACGGCACTCGCGGCGGCAGGCATTGCGCCGATCGAACTCGCAGCCAAGGAAGGCCTGGCGCTGATCAACGGCACGCAGTTTTCCACCGCGTGTGCGCTGGTGGCGTTGTTCGACGCCTGGACACTCGCACGAGAGGCGGTCGTGGTCAGCGCGCTGTCGACCGACGCGATCATGGGGTCCACGGCGCCGCTGCACCCGGCGATACACGCGCTGCGCGGCCAGCGCGGCCAGATCGATGTCGCCGCCGCCATGCGCCGGACCATGGCCGGGTCGGCGATACGCGAGTCGCACCGCGAGCACGACACGCGCGTGCAGGACCCCTACTGCATCCGCTGCCAACCCCAGGTCACCGGCGCGTGCGTCGACCTGCTTCGGCATGCGGGGCAGACCCTGACCGTTGAAGCCAACGCGGTCACCGACAACCCCCTGGTGCTGGTAGACGAGGGCGCAATCGTGTCCGGCGGCAATTTCCACGCGCAGCCAGTGGCCTTCGCGGCGGATCAGATCGCGCTGGCCCTGTCGGAAATCGGTGCGATTGCTCAGCGGCGCGTCGCGCTGATGGTCGACCCGGCCTTGTCATACGACCTGCCGCCCTTCCTCTCGCCGGACCCGGGGTTGAACTCCGGCTTCATGGTCGCCGAGATCACGACGGCCGCGCTCATGAGCGAGAACAAACATCTGGCAAACCCCTGCTCGACCGACTCGACCCCGACCAGCGCGAACCAGGAAGACCACGTCTCAATGGCAGCGCACGCGGCGCGACGACTGTCGCGGATGACCGACAACCTTGGCCGCATCCTGGCCGTCGAGTGGCTGTGCGCCGCGCAAGGTGTCGAGTACCGTGCGCCACTGAGCACCAGCGCGCCCTTGCAAGCGGTCATCGCCAGCCTGCGCGCGCGTGTACCGGCGCTCGGCCACGACCGCTACATGGCGAACGACCTCGAGCTCGCCGCCGACCTGATCCGCTCTGGCGCTGCCGCCAAGGCCGCCGAGCTCACCGACCTGTCCCTGGACCCACATCCATGACCGATTCCCGCCATAACCTCCGCACCGTCATACCGCCGACCGGCAGCGCACTCACCGCCCGGTCGTGGTCGACCGAAGCCCCGCTTCGCATGCTGATGAACAACCTGCACCCGGAGGTCGCCGAGCACCCCGAGGACCTGGTGGTCTACGGTGGCATCGGCCGCGCCGCGCGCGACTGGCCGGCCTTCGACCGCATTGTCGAGACGCTCACTCACCTCGACGACGACGAAACCCTGCTGGTGCAATCGGGCAAACCCGTGGGCGTGTTTCGCACCCACGTCGATGCGCCGCGCGTGCTGATCGCCAACTCCAACCTCGTGCCGCACTGGGCCACCTGGGATCACTTCAACGAACTCGATCGCAAGGGCCTGGCGATGTACGGCCAGATGACGGCCGGGTCGTGGATCTACATCGGCACGCAGGGCATCGTTCAGGGCACGTACGAGACCTTTGTCGAGGCCGGCCGCCAGCACTACGGAGGCGATTTGCAAGGCCGGTGGGTGTTGACCGCAGGCCTCGGTGGCATGGGCGGCGCCCAGCCACTCGCCGCCGTGATGGCCGGCGCGTGTTGCCTCGCGGTCGAATGCGACAGCAGCCGGATCGACGCACGCCTCAAGACGCGCTACCTCGACGAGCGCACCGACTCACTCGACCATGCACTCGACACCATCGCGCGCTGGACCGCCGCGGGCGAAGCCAAATCCATCGGTTTGCTGGGCAACGCCGCAGACGTGCTGCCCGAACTGCTTGCGCGCGGCGTGCGACCGGATCTGCTGACCGATCAAACCTCTGCCCACGATCCGGCCAACGGGTACCTGCCCCAGGGTTGGAGCCTCGCGGCGTGGCGCGACGCCCGTGAACGGGACCCGGCGTCGGTGGTCGCTGCGGCCACCGCCTCGATGCGCACCCACGTCGAGGCCATGGCGGCGTTCAAGGCCGCCGGCGTCCCGACCTTCGACTACGGCAACAACATCCGCCAGGTCGCCGATGACGCCGGCTTCACCGAGGCCTTCAGTTTCCCGGGGTTTGTGCCGGCGTACATCCGACCGCTGTTCTGCCGCGGTATCGGCCCGTTTCGCTGGGCCGCGTTGTCAGGCGACCCCGAGGACATCTACAAGACCGACGCGAAGGTCAAGGAACTCATTCCGGACGACGCGCACCTGCACCGCTGGCTCGACATGGCACGCGAGCGTATTGCATTCCAGGGCCTGCCAGCGCGGATCTGCTGGGTGGGATTGGGCCAACGCGACCGCCTGGGGCTGGCCTTCAACGAGATGGTGCGCAACGGCGAGTTGTCGGCACCGGTCGTGATCGGACGGGACCACCTCGACTCCGGTTCGGTCGCCTCGCCGAACCGCGAGACCGAGGCCATGCAGGACGGGTCGGACGCCGTGTCGGACTGGCCGTTGCTCAACGCCCTGCTCAATTGCGCCTCGGGTGCGACCTGGGTGTCGATCCACCACGGCGGGGGCGTGGGCATGGGTTACTCGCAGCACGCCGGCATGGTGATCTGCTGCGACGGCAGCGAAGCCGCCGACGCGCGTATCGCGCGCGTGCTCTGGAACGACCCAGCGACCGGCGTGATGCGCCACGCGGACGCCGGGTACGAGGACGCCATCACCTGTGCGCAGGCGCACCAGTTGAATTTACCCAGTCTGACGCGCTGACCGTTGTCGACGAGCCACGGGTCTCCCCGCCGGCGCGTCAGCGACGTACAACTGCGGTTGCGCCCCACGGCGGGAACGGAAGCTGCTCGTCCAGTACACCGCCGGGCCGGCACTGCGGCGAATAGTAGGTTTTGTGGCGGGAGCGGTTTTCGTAGATCGCCGCCGCATTGCGGGCGGCGATGTCAGCTGGAATCCCGAAGCGTTCGGCCATGGCCTGGTTGCGCTGGTAGGCCTGACAGTCGGTCTTCTGCTCATTCATCTCGCCGCGAATGTGCATGACTTCGTGCGTGAAGACGTGCATGGCCCAGAGGGCTTCGGCCTGCGCTTTGCCTGGGTCCGCGAGGTGGTCCGCCAGGTGTGAACACCAGGTGGCCTTGAATTCGATCTGGCCGGTGTCCGGGCGAGCGTGTGCCACCGCCATCGGCAAGGGGTCCAGCATGGTTTCGAGCAACGACTGGCAGTGCACGTCGGCGTCAGGGTTGCCCGACACGGCCCGGGCGTGTTCGGTCAGCATCGCCTCGAAGCGCAAGTGACTCAGGGCCAACCCCAGGCACACCAACAGGCACAGCGACAACGTCGCCATGTACCCGTAGGAAAAACTGCCGCGCGGCGCATCGAAGGGCACGGGTCGCCGAATCTCACGGCCGATCAACCACGCTGCCACACCGGCAAAAAGCAGGTACCAGAACATCCACCGAACGTAGCGGCTTCCGTGCCATCGGTACCGGGGCGTCTCACCAATAGGCGAGCGCGTCGCGGTACATGTTTTCCATGTCGACCACATTCGATTCGCGCGGCGCGTTCCCGATCGCGCGTGTCTGCCGCACGCTCGAGACCGCCATGGGCTGACAGTGTGCGTCATCGAAGCCGAGCGCACGCAGTCCGTTCGGCATGCCGGTTGCGCGCATCAATTCGATCAGCCGGTTGGACAGCACCTCTCCCGCGTCATCCGGGCCCGCGCCGCGACGGTCGGCGTGCAGGTGGGCAGCCGCCTCGAGATGCCGTTCCGGCGCGCCCGCGGCGCAGTAGCGAAAGATCGCGGGCGCGTTGACGATGACACTGATCCCGTGCGGCACGAAGGGCGTGTCGACACTGTAGCCATCGGTGCGCAGGTCGCTGATCTCGTTCATGTAATGCGTGACGCCGTAGGACATGGCGTGTGGCAGGTGTGTGCCGGAGTTGCCAAAAGCCATCCCGGCGAGGGTCGCGCCCCAGGCGAGTTTGTCTCGCGCCTCGGTGTCCGCACTGTCGGCGACGCCACGTTCGATGTAGGTACCGGCGATGTCGAGCGCCTCGCGCGCGGCGAGATCCGACCACGGGTTGGCGCCCTGCAGCAGTGGGCGCGCTGCCGACTCCGTGACCTTGTCCCAGCGGGTGTATGCCCGCGCGGTGTAACACTCCAGCGCGTGACTCAGCAGGTCGAAGCCGGTGCTGGCGACGACGTTGGCGGGCACGGTGTCAATGCAGGCCGGGTCCACCAGGGCTTCGATCGGCAACAGGTACGGGCTCGACAGCACAAACTTGCAATCGAGCTTGTTGAATCGGATCACCGTGATCGACGTGCACTCGGATCCGGTCCCCGAGGTGGTCGGGCAAGCGATGTGCGGCAACACGGGTCCGGGCACCGGACTGCCCCGTCCGATCGGCGGCGCAAAGTAGTCTTCGAGAGTGCCGCCGTGCTCCGCCAGGATGGCCGCGCCCTTTGCGGTGTCGATAACCGACCCCCCGCCCACGGAAACGATGGCGTCGAAGCGACCGTCGGCGAGAAATCGCCCACCGTCCTCGGTGGTGGTGTCATCGGGTTCAATGCGCAGCGCGTCGAAGACTGCCGCGTCGATGCCCTTTTCAGCCAAGGCGCGTAACACGGTGTCGACGTAGGGGCCGTCGCGCAAGCCGGGGTCGGTGAAAACCGCCACGCGCCGGTACCCGAGCCAGGCTGCACGCTGCCCGACCTCCGAGAGGCATCCACGACCGAACGTCACCCTGGGCACCACCACACTGAAACTGTCTGCGCCGCCCTGGCACGGATCGAAATACTGGCACCCCATGACGCGTTCTCCTGTTCGTGGTCTGCGAGTATACCAACCCTCCCGTCGCGGTCGGGCCGCGGCGTCGCGGTTTGCAGAAGCGAACCGACGTGTGCGAGCCTGCACACGTGCAGTGACGATGAGGGCGGGCGGCATGAGCAACGGCGGATTTCTCGACAAGGCCTACGACACACGATCCGATGCCGAGACCCGGCAGATGTACGACCGCTGGGCGGCGACCTACGACAGCGAGGTGTTCGACGAGAACGGCTACCAGCAACCTGCGCGCTGCCGCGACACCTTGCTGGCGCTGGCACCGGCGCGCGACATCGCCATCCTCGACGTGGGTTGCGGCACCGGACTCGCTGGCGTCGCGCTCTACGAAGTCGGCTACCAATGCATCGACGGCTGTGATTTTTCCGAGGGCATGTTGGACAAGGCCCGCGCCCTCGGCCTGTACCGCCGGCTGTTCAACGCCGACCTGAACACGCCGCCAATGGCGGTACCCGATGCCCACTACGACGCAGCCACCGTGGTCGGTGTCTTCTCTTTCGGCCACGTGCGCGCGGACGCACTCGACGACATTTTGCGCGTCTGCAAAACCGACGCGCCTGTCGTCATCGGCCTCAACGACCACTTCTACCAGGAGGGGTCGCTCACACGCCACGTGGCAGCACTCGATGACGCGGGTGTCATCGACCACCTCGGCGACGAAGCCGGGGAGCATATCCCCGGCATCGACCTGCGCGGCTGGGTCATCAGCCTGCGCAAGCGCTAACGCGACTCGAGAGGAACTCTGATGATCGTACGGAAGCTCGACGAAATCCTCGGCGGTGAACGCGATGTCACCGGGCCCGGCTGGCAAAGCCGCCGCCTGCTGCTCGCAACAGACTGCATGGGATTCACCCTGAACGACACCGTGATTGCCGCCGGTGCCGAGTTGACCCTGGAGTACAAACACCACCTCGAGGCGTGCTACTGCATCTCCGGGCGTGGCGAGCTGACTGACCTCGCCACCGGCGAAACGCACAGCCTGTCCCCCGGCACCCTGTACGCCCTGGACAGGAACGACCGCCACCGCGTCCGCGCGATTGACGGAGACATGCGCCTTGTGAGTGTGTTCAACCCGCCGCTGACGGGCGCGGAGGTGCACCGCGAGGACGGCAGCTACGCGCCCGCGGACTGACGCGCCGAATCAGATCACCCCGAGCTCGCGCAACCGCTGTTTGAGGTACTCATCCGCTGTGTAGCGTTCCGACAACCGTACGTCAGGTCGCGGGTGCAGAAACAACGGCAGCGAAATGCGCGATTTGTCCTTGCGCGCACCCTCGGGGTTGATCACGCGGTGCATGGTGGACGGATAGTAGGCGTCCGTCGCCTCCTGCAACATGTCACCGATGTTGACAATCAGATTGCCGAACTCACACGGCACGTCGATCCACGAGCCATCCTTGGCCAACACTTGCAAGCCCGGCTCGTTCGAGGCTGGCAGTATGGTCAGGAGGTTGATGTCCTCGTGCGCCGCTGCGCGGATGGCGCTGGGCTCCTCGCCACCGGTCAGCGGCGGGTAGTGCAGAATGCGCAACAGGGATTGCTCGCTGCCGTCCATCATCGCCGAGAGGGGCTCTGAGAAACGCTCGGACACCGTCGCCGGGGTGTGCGCTTCGACCCAGCCCAGCAGTGTCTGGGCGAGAGCGCCCGCGCCGGAGTAGTAGTCGAGCAACTCGTCACGCAGTGCCGCCGGGCATTTGCCCCAGGGGTAGAAGTGGAAATACTCCTTGATGTCCTTGACGCTCTGGCCCTTGGCCGATTCGGCCATTTCGGCCGGAAAGAAACCGTCCTGGGGGCCGACGGTGTAGACGAAATCGTGCTTGTCGTCGCCGTCGAAAAAGCCCTGCCAATTGGCGTAGATCGAACTGACTTGAGCGGGGTCGAGCGGGTGGTTGGTGAGCACCCCGAAACCGGTCTCACGCAGAGACCGGGCAAAACGTTCGGGCGCGTCGGGCGCAGTGAAATCAACGGGCTCCAGGGTGGCCATGACCGACTCTCTCTGAACAACGGATGCCGCTAGCCTAGCCAAGTTGGCTCACCGGCGCACGGTGGGCCGCTCAGTCCACGACCTCGGTGAGGAAGAATTGCGCTTTGCACACTTGCCGGTTGACGGCGTGGTGGACGCCCTGAACTCCCGGCCCGTCGGCCTCGACGTGATCCCAGGCCAACAGCATCGCCGCCCGGTCGGCAAACACCAGGTCGGCAGCAAAACCGGTGGCGGGCGGGTCGGTGTCGTAGCCCGCGTGCGGCAACCGCCGCCGCGTGCACCAGCTCACCACGAAGCCCGCGTCCCGCAGGTGAGCCGCGAACGCGTCGTAGGCGGCTTTGAAACCCGTTTCGGTGCAACCCGGGTTCAGATCAAAGAGGCTGTGCAACGTCACCTCGGGCCCCGGCACACCTAGTCCCCCTCGGCCTGCGGCACGCTGCCGGGCGGAATCCAGCCGCGCTCGCTGGCGTCGAGCAAGCTGCCCCGCCCGCCACGCATGGCGGTGTCCAGCATCGCGGCCTGACGCTTGCCCTCTTCGATGTACGCGGGGTTGTCTTCGGGGGCCACCTCGTCGTCCCAGTACGCGGCCATCCGAATCATCAGCTCGCGGTCGAATTGGACGAAAGCCTGCGCCGACTTGTGAGCCAGGTAGGGGTGCATGCCGAGCGCCTCGTAGGCACACCGCCCGGCGCGCACGGCCGAGTCGAAGGTTTCGCGGATGATGTCATCCGCACCCGCGTAGTAAAGCCGGTACACGTCCATGCGACCCGCGGCGCGTGCCACGATGTGCAGCTTCGGGTACTCCCGACGCGCAAAGCGCACGATGTCGAGCGAACGCTCCATGTCTTCGATCGCAACCACCAACACCCTGGCCTCGGCGATACCGGCCGACACCAGCAGGTCCGGTCGCGAGGCATCACCAAAGAATGTCTTCACGCCGAACTTGGCCAGGCGAGCGACCTGCTCACTTTGGTGATCGAGCACGACTGTCTTGTGCCCCATCGACACCAGCATGCGGTTGATGATCATGCCAAACCGCCCCATGCCGGCGATCAGCACGGTGCCGGTCTCGTCGATCTCGTCCGCCTGCCGCTTGTCCTCGGCTTCGAAGCGCGGCTGCACCAACTGCTCATAGGCAATGAACAGCATCGGCGTGAGAAACATCGAAAAGGCCACCACCAGCGACAGGAGCGCGCCGATATCACCGGGCAGTACGGCGTTCTGCGTCGCGAAACTCAACAACACGAACCCGAACTCGCCGGCTTGGGCCAGCGACAGGGCGAACAGCCAGGCATCGCGCCCGCGGATGCGGAACGTCCATGCCAGCAACGCCAGAATCCCGCCCTTGACCGCCATGATGCCGAGCGTCAGCGCCACCACCAGCAGCGTGTTGTTGAACAGCACGTCCGTGTCGATCGCCGCGCCGACGGTGATGAAGAAAAGGCCCAGCAACAGGCCCTTGAACGGTTCGAGATCGGACTCGAGTTCGTGCCGGAACTCGCTGTTGGCCAGCACCACACCCGCGAGGAAGGTGCCGAGTGCCGGGGACAGGCCGACCAGGCTCATGAGCATCGCGATGCCGATGACGATAAACAGCGCCACGGCCGTGAACATCTCGCGCAAACGCGCGCGTGCGATGTAGTGCAGCACCGGGTTGACGACGTAGCGTCCGCTCAGGACCACCACGCCGATGGCGCCGGCGGTGATCAGGGCCTGGAGCCAGGGTGAGAGGCCGGACACCAGGCTGGTGCTGCCGTGGTGGTCGTCGTGGCCGCCGGTCGACGCGAGCTCCGGCAGCGCCAGCAGCGGCATCAGGGCCAACATCGGGATCACGGCGATGTCCTGAAACAGCAGCACCGAAAAACTCGACTTGCCGCCCGGCGTCTGCATCAGCCCCTTTTCATTCAGGGTCTGTACAACGATCGCCGTGGACGACAACGCCAGGATCAAACCGATCGCGAGCGCGATCTGCCACGGTTGGCCGAACCACATGGCGCAGACCGTCACCAAGGCCGTGGTGCCAACCACCTGAAGGCCACCGAGCCCGAGCAGCTTGGTACGCATCTCCCAGAGCATGCGCGGTTCGAGCTCCAGACCGACCAGGAACAGCATCATCACCACGCCAAACTCGGCAAAATGCTGAATGTCGGTCACGTCGCCGCCAACCAGCCCGAACACCGGCCCGATCACCACGCCTGCAATCAGGTAACCCAACACGGACCCCAGCCCGCAACGCTTGGCGATCGGGACTGTGATCAACGCCGCGCCCAGAAACAGGCACGCCTGGCCGAGCAATCCGTCCATCTAGGCGCCCTCCTCGATCATCAATCGCCCATCGGGGTTCAGTGCGTCTGCGCCAAGTACCGCGTCGGAGAAAGGCCGCGGGTCCTTCAGGCGTTGCAACAACGCGCGCCAATTGGCGGCGTGGGCGTCGAATACGCCCTCGGCCGCGGCGCGCTGCGCGCTGAACAAGGCAAACGGTGGCAGGTAGGTCATCTGACACAGCACGGCGGTGCGCTCGAGCGGTCTCAGGAGTTCGCGCAGACTGTGGCCGTGCATGCCTTCGGCACTGTACGCGTTCGCCTGCGCGCCGGTGGTGACCGCACACACGAGCCGCTTGCCCGCCAGCGCGTCACCGCCCACTCCGTAGGCAAACCCGTATTCGAGGACCAGGTCGATCCACTCCTTCATCAGCGGCGGGGTCGAATACCAGTACACCGGAAACTGCAGCACGACGGTGTGGTGGTCGCGCAGGCGCTGCTGCTCCCGGTCGACGTCGATATCGTGGCGCGGGTACTCGCCGTAGAGATCGACCCGCGTGACCTCGGCGTCTGCTGCCGCTTCGAACAAGGACACGTTGCAGGCAGAGAGGTCGGGTCTGGGGTGTGCGAAGAGCAACAGCACGTCGGAAGGCATTGTCTACGGGCCCGGCAGAGTGGCAACACAAGCCGCCAGCCTAGCAGCAGTTCGGCACAGACCCAATCGACACCCGCGAATCGCCACCGCCAGCGCCTGCGGGTACCATACAGGCCACTACCGCATCGGCACCACGACCATGGACCAGCGCGCCTTTCTCACCGACCTCAGCCACGCCCTGGGCGACTCGCACGTGCTGCACGGCGAGGCAGACCGCGCGCGCTACGAGCTCGACCAGACCGGCGTGTACCCGGGGCGCACCCTCGCGGTGGCCCGCCCGGCCAACACCCAGGAGGTGTCCGAGACGCTGGCCATTGCGCAGCGTCACGGCGTGCCGGTGGTGCCTGTCGGCGGCAACACCGGGCTGTCGGGTGGCACCTGGATGGGTACGGAAGGCACCACGCTTGGCTTGTCACTCGAACGCCTGACCCGCATCCGCGACATCAAACCCGCCGCGCGCGTCGCTATCGTCGAGGCTGGCGTTGTCCTGCAATCGCTGCACGAGGCCGTGGCCGAACACGACCTGGTCTTTCCGTTGTTGTTCGGGGCCCGCGGAAGTTGCACGATCGGCGGCAACCTCTCGACCAACGCCGGCGGTTCGAACGTGGTGCGCTACGGCAACACGCGTGCGCTGTGTCTGGGCCTGGAGGTCGTGCTGGCAGACGGCCGCGTGCTTGACATCCTGACCGAGCTTCACAAGGACAACACGGGCTACGCCCTGAAAGACCTCTTCATCGGTGCCGAGGGTACCTTGGGTGTGATCACCGCAGCCTGCGTGAAGCTCTTTCCCAGGCCGGCCGAGTACCACACCGCCTTCCTCGGTTTCGACAACCTCACCGACGCCCTGGCGCTGCTGAACACGCTGCAGCGCGCAACGGGTGGCGCGGTGGAGGCGTTCGAGTACATGTCGCCCAACTACTTCGACGCCCTGGCGACCGTGAAACCGGATCTGGCACACCCCTTCGACGCCCCGTCGCCCGTGAACGTGCTGTTGGAGGTGGCCGAGGGCGCTACCGGCGGCAACGGGGCGCCCCGGCTGGCCGCCGTGTTCGAAGACACGCTGGGGAACGCACTTGAGCGTGGCGACCTGGTCGACGCGGTGATCGCCCAGAACGCGGCGCAACGCGCCACCATGTGGGCCATCCGCGAATCGGCGTACGAGGTCTCCCAGCACCGCAGGCCATACCTCAATTGCGACATCTGCCTGCCGCTCGACAAGGTCGCGCGCTACCTCGATGACATGGCAGCGGCCCTGCCCACGCTGGCCCCGGGCGCCGAGTCCGAAACCGTCAGCCACCTCGGCGACGGCAACCTGCATTTCGTCATCTGGCTTGATCAAACCGACTGCCCGGACGATCCAGACCTCAAGGACCGCCTGATGCAAGCCGTCGAACACCGTGTAACCGAGTACGGCGGCAGTTTCAGTGCCGAGCACGGTATCGGCGTCTCCAAGCTGCCGTCGATGCGCCGCTTGAAGAACCCGGTCGCGCTCGACGTGATGGCCAGTGTCAAGGCCGCGCTCGACCCCGCGAACCTCATGAACCCCGGCAAGGTACTTCCGGGTAACCGGACCTGAATCGGCCCGGTCGCAGGGCGACTACGGGCGCCGCAGGTCGATCATCGGAATGCTGTCGCCACCGGCGTACACGGGCAGCACGCCGTTCCACTGCTCCACGCGCTTGAGCTCGATGTAGTTGGGCGACTCGGCCAACGTCTCGTTGATAACACTGATCTTGTAGGCCTCGGCGTCCGCGAGCTCCTTGATCTTCTCGGCTTCGAGCTTCGCCGCCTTGAGCTCGGACTCGGCCTGCTTGACCTTCTGGTCCTGCTCGGTCGCAAAGCGCTCGAGCTCGGCTTGCTGCTTCAGGACTTCCTGCTCGCGTTTCTTGGTTTCCGTGATCGCCGTGCGAATCACATCCGGCAGTTGGATGTCGCGGATCAGCACGGTTTCGACCTGCAGGCCCTTGACGACGAGAAACTCGGACAAACCCTCCTGGAGCGTCTGCTGCAGCTGACGTTGCACCGACTCGCGGAAGAAATCCTGCGACCGCAACACGCCCTTGCCCTGCTCGCGCAGGATGGAGCGCAGCTTCGGGATCATGTGCACCTGGATGAGTGCGTCTGTGGTGCCGGTGTTGCGCAAGATGTCCGGCGCCATGTCACCTATGGTGCGGTACTGCACCGAGACGTCCATGGTGGTGATGAGCTTGTCTTCGGCCGGAATGCCCGCCTGTTCCTTGTGGGTTTTCTGGCGCAAATCGAACGAGGTGAAGTCGAGCAGTGGGTTGACGATGTGCAAGCCTTCTCCGTAGCTGTTGTCCTGCACCTCACCGAACAAGGTGGCTACCTTAACGTGCCCCGCCGGGACAGTCATGACGACGGTGGTCACCAATAACCCGGCTCCGGCGACAAGACTCGCAACCCCACCCAGTCGGACCGAGCGGTGCCATGTTGCAGGCGGGAAGCGAATCAGTGCCGTGCCAACCGCTATGAATAAAACAGCGAAAACGAGGTTTTGCATGGGCTTGTCCTTCTTGTATGAATGATTTTATTCGGGTTTTCTCTGACAGCTGACCTCCAGTTAGACTTGTATACAGAAATGCCGGCTCATTTATGAGATTCAAGACTTGACAATTTAAAAAATGCGCTTCGTTATAACTCAATCAGGTCTGGAACAGCGAGATTCAAATTGATCACGTCGGTATACCGTAACGGGGCCGTGCCTGTGATAAAGTAAGGCGATTGGCTGGCGGGGCGCAGTGCGTCAGAACAGACGCATCTGATCGTCACAGATATCCGCAAGGCTGGTCCCGAGGAAATGCAAGATGCCGTCAGCTGCCGGCGCGAGTTGCCGCTCTCGGTAGTGGTCGTAATCGATGGCCGCACGCGCCAACTGCACCGGCTCCGGCCCGTCCACGGTCATTCGGTATTCGATCCACCGACCCGGCCGCTCGAGTTGCCGTGCCGCCTGCACGTGCGGCGGGACGTTTTTCTGGTACTCGTCGACCTTGCGCCGCAACCGCTTGCGGTACACCAACTGATCATCGCACTCACCTTGATACAAGGCCGTCACAACGCCCTGGCAATAGGCGTCGACTGCCTCGCCGGCAAATACCCGCCGGTAGAGTTCTCGCTGGAAGCCACGCGCCAGCGGCGTCCAGTCGGTGCGCGCCGCCTCGAGCCCCTTGAACACCAGCTTCTCCCCTGCCTCACCGTCGCGCACCAGCCCCGCGTAGCGCTTCTTCGAACCGCCTGCGCTGCCGCGCAAGGTCGGCATGAGAAAATGCAGGTAATGGGTCTCGAACTCGATCTCGAGGTGGCTCTCAACGGCGAAGGCCGTGTTCAGTTCATCGCGCCACCACGCGTTCAAGCCCTCGGCGAGGGCTGCCCCACGGGCCCGCGCGTCCGCCTCGCGCACGTCGTTGCCCAACCACACGAACAGCGAGTCGGTGTCGCCGTAGATCACCTTGACCCCGTCGGCCTCGATCCAGTTCTGGCTCCGGGTGATGATGTCGTGGCCTCGCAGCGTGATGCTGCTGGCAAGACGTGCGTCGTGGAAGCGGCACCCGCTCGAGCCGAGTACCCCGTAGAACGAGTTCATGATGATCTTGATCGCCTGGGACAGCGGTGCGTTGCTCGCCGCCTTGGCGCCGTCACGCGCGCTCCAGAGGTCTGCAATCAATGCCGGCAGAATCGGATCGTCGCGGCCAAATCGGGCGCCACGGTATCCCGGCACCGGGTCGTCACCCGGCTCAACCAGGCCCAGCGGGTCGATCGCGAAGGTGCGGATGATGCTCGGATACAGGCTCTTGAAATCCAGCACCAACACATTCTTGTACAGGCCCGGAATAGAATCCATGACGTAGCCACCCGGGCTGTTTTCACCCGGCACCACTTGCGACAAACTCAACGCCACCCGACCGCGCCGGTGCAATCGGGGCAGGTACAAATTGTCAAACGCGGCGGACGAACCGCCAAGCCGGTCGATCGGGAGCCCGGTCAGGCGCGCCCGTTCGAGCGCAAAGGCGAGCAGGTCCGCGCGTTCAAAGATCTTGAGCACCAACTCGCAATCACGCGCGTTGTAGCGGGCCAGTTCGAGCGGTGCCTCGCGGTATTGCCGCTTGATCTCGTCAAGTTTGTCGAGCCCACTGTCGGTGATCAGCTTGCGCTCACCCAACAACGCTTGTGCTACTGCATCGAGTGAAAAACTCTCGAACTGCCAGAACGCGGCGCGCAGGAGGTCGACGCCGTCGAGCACCACGCGTCCCGGAATGCGCGCCACCCGGGGCTGATCCGACCGATTCGGCGCCAACACCGTCGCGGGTTCGTCCCCGCGGCCGAAGGCGAAGGCCACGCCGAGCGACTCACACTTGCGGTGCAAAAACGCGAGGTCGAAGTCGACCAGATTCCAACCGACAATGCCGTCGGGATCGGCCTCTGACCACCAGCTAAAGAACCGCCTGAGCGTTGTGGCCTCGTCGCCGCAGAACCGCACGTCGACGGTGTCCTCGCGAACCGCGCCGACTGGCGAGCCCACCATGAAGACGGTGGAACGCCCGTCGAGCGCGACGCCGATGCTGTAGAGCGGCGCCCCCGCCCCACCCCCGGTCTCGATGTCGAGCGACGCCAGTCTGAGCGGGACCACCGCGTCTGAAGGCGTGACCTTCGGGTTGTCGACGGACCAGACACCACCCGCTCGGTGCCAGCTGCCCGACGCGGTGACGCCGAGCGTGACGAAGCGCTCCATCAGGAACCGGTCGCTCGGTTTGATGTCTGCCTCAAACGCGTTCAACCGGTGCTCCGGAGCGCTTTGCAACCACTGCTGGAGGTCCCGCTGAGCGCGGAAGTAGAGGCCGTCGACCGGACCGCCAGTCATCGACTCAAGAGCGAGTGAGCGCCGCTCCACCGCCGCGTCCGCAAGGCCGTCAAAGTCCCGAGGCACAAAGCACACGGCGCGTTCATGGTGGACTGTCAGTTGGGCCGGGCCGCGCTCGGTGGCCAGCCAGTAACGCAGCTGCAACCCGTTGGCCGTGTCACGCCACTGTCTCGTGAGCAGAACACCTGTAAGCTCCGTGTCCTCAGCGTGTATCGATTCAGTGACAGACTGCAAAGAAAAGCCCCGCTGTCGGGTGCAAAATCACCCGTGTTCGTCCATAGGTATACGTCAGCGCTCGTCCTGGCTCACATTCAAGGTATTTCACAATGTTCGACAGTTTGCCTCGCCTGTCCCCCTCGCCCTTAGCAGGGTTGGCTGCGCTCGTGCTGATCGCCGCCGGGTGCGACAGTGACAGCACCACCCCAAAACTCTTTACGCTTGCCAATCAATGCATTACCGCACCGACCGCCGCCAATTATACGGGCGCCATGAGCTCTGCAATCACTGCCGGTATACCGATTCGGTACAACGTCACGGTCAACCCGACACGCGGGTCCCTGTCCTACGATCAGACCACAGGCAGTTACACCTACACGCCAACGACGCCGTCGCGCGGCTACCGTGACAGTTTCGTCGCCGAAATCACCAGCGATGACAACCTACTCGGCACCGCGACCTTCGAAATCATCTTCGGCGCGGTGCGGATCATGCCACTGGGCGATTCGATCACCTTCGGCGTGACCTCGAGTCAGGGTTCCGCTGCGACGGACCTGCCGGTTTCGGCCGATGCCGTTGGCTACCGCCAGAGACTGCAAGAGCGCCTGGCCAACGACGGCTACCAAGTGGACTTCGTCGGGTCACAGTCATCAGGAGCCAACGCCGGGTTGGCTGATACTGACCATGAGGGTATTCCAGGTGACACTGCCTCGGACATGACGGCACGGGTAAACACCGCGTTAAACACCAATGCAACAGACATCGTTTTGCTGCACGCAGGCACCAACGATGTCAACACGCTGGGGACGATGGCTACAGTGACACCCGTAAACAACCTGTTGACCGCAATCAGAAACTGGACGATCTCTCCGGCCAACCCGACGGTGGACACACTTGTGGCGCGCATCGTCCCATCGCCCAATGCCACCAAGGACGGCAACATTGACGCCTTCAATGCCAATCTCGACGTCCTCATGGCCAACAGCTGGAGCGACCTCACCGTCGTCGACATGAACAGCGCACTGAATGCCGTCACGGACATGACGCCGTCGCCGACCGACACGACCGGCCTGCACCCGAACACCTCTGGGTACACGAAGATGGCTGACGCGTGGTACACGGCATTGACGAGCAACGACAAGGTTCAGCGCTGCGGCTGAGTCCGCCTTCACTCGGCGTAGCGGATCGCGGTGACCTCGAAGTGCCGCACCGCGTCGCCGACACGGTGGGCGATCTCGTCGCCCACCTCGGCTTTGAGCAGGCGCTTGGCCAGCGGGGCATCCAGGCTGATGGTGCCCTTGGCCGGATCGAGCTCGTCGGCGCCGACGATTCGGTAGGTGACCTCGACACCGTCCTCACCGAGCAGTGTGACCCACGCGCCAAAATACACCCGGGTCCGGTCGCCCACGGCCGTGACCACCTTCAGGCGGGGCATGCGTGTCTGAAGGTAGCGAATACGCCTGTCGATCTCGCGCAACTCCTTCTTGCGGTAAATGTACTCGGCATTCTCGGAGCGGTCCCCTTCCGCGGCTGCCGCAGACAAGGCCACAACCGTGTCGCGCCGTCGGGCCCAGAGCGACGACGCCTCCGCTTCCAACGCCGCGTAGCCCTCCGCCGTGACGTAGGGTGAAGACGGTTCTGAGGGCGGACGCCAGCGGCCCATGGGGTGACTCGGTGCGGTTTGCCGAGCATTCGACCACACCCGAAGCCGACTGTGCCAGGTGAACCCGCCGCCGTTGAACCACACCAGGACACTGCGGTGCCGTACTGGCCAAAGGGACACCAGACAGCGCACAATGGGGCGGAAGCGCGCACGCTGCGAATCAGCATCGATCCGTTTTGCAAGACGCGCGTTACCAGGCCGAGAATCTGAATGACACAGTCAGCCGAGACCACGACGACCGGGTTGTTCATCAACGGCGGCCGACGCCCGGCACACGGGAACGCGTCCTACGCAATCCACAACCCGGCGCGACCGACCGAACTCGTCGGGTACGCCGCAGATGCCAGTGCAGAGGATGTCGACGACGCAGTGCGCGCTGCGCACGCTGCGTTTCCGGCTTGGTCGCGACTGTCGCATGGTGAGCGCGCAGAGCGGCTGCGGCAGGTTGCCGAGGCCCTCGCGGCAGACGCGGACGACGTTGCGAACCGATCACGGCTGTTCACGCGCGAGCATGGCAAGATCGCCCGCGAGACCCTGCTCGAGATGACGCGGCTTGGCGACCGTTTCCGCCAGGTAGCTGACTACGGCGACCGCATCGCCATCGACGAGGAAATCAAGGGCCCACCCTTCGACACCGTGGTGACCCGCCAGGCCGCCGGCGTCGCCGCCCTGATCGTGCCCTGGAACTGGCCGCTGTCGATCCTCGGTGCCAAGCTGCCGCAAGCGCTGGTCACCGGTAACACGGTCGTCGTCAAGGTCTCGGAGTTCGCCGCGCTCGCCCCGACTCTGACACTGAGCAAACTGGCCGCGCTCCTCCCGCCGGGTGTGGTCAACGTGATCACGGGCGACGGGGTGCGCATCGGTGACCCGCTCACCAGCCACCCGCTGGTGCGGCGAGTCAATTTCACCGGCTCGGTGAAGGTCGGTAAACGCGTGATGAAATCGGCGGCAAACAACCTGACACCGGTGACGCTCGAGCTCGGTGGGAACGACCCGGCAATCGTGCTCGAGGATGCCGAACTCGATGACGCGGTGTTTGACCGACTGTACTGGGGCGCCTTCGGCTCGTCCGGCCAGATCTGCATGGCGATCAAGCGCCTCTACGTCCACGAGCGCCGCTACGACGAGGTGGTCGACGGGCTCACCGCCGCCTGCGACCGTGCTGTCATCGGCGACGGTCTGTTGCCCGACACCACCATGGGACCGGTGAACAACGCACGTCAGCTCGCGGTCGTGACCGGCATGATCGCCGAAGCACGGGCCGCGGGTGCCGATGTGCGCGAGTGTGGCCAGGTGCCGGACCCCGAGCTGTACGCCGGCGGCGGCTATTTTCAACGCCCCACGCTGGTCTACGACGCCGACCCGAGTCTTTCGATCGTGCGCGAGGAACAGTTCGGTCCAGCCTTGCCGATCATGTCGTTCCGTGACGACGACGATGTGGTTGCACGCGCCAACGACAGCGACTACGGCTTGTGTTCGTCGGTGTGGTCCACTGACGCGGAGCGCGCGGTCAGGATGGCACGCCAGTTGGAGGCCGGTTACACCTACCTCAACGGGCACGGACCCATGGCCCAGGACGGGCGTGGTCCCTTTGGCGGGTTCAAGCATTCAGGCGTCGGCCGGAACCTGGGCTACGACGGCGTCCTGGCTTTTGCCGAGCCGCACTCCATTTCGGCGCCCGCGGGTTTCCTGCTGTGATACCCCCCGCGCACGCCCGCGCACGGCGATCACGACACGTTGGCACCTACCCCAGTGCGAGGCTGAGACCATGCGCGTAGCCCTGACCGGTGCAGCATCCGGAATCGGTGCCGAGGTCGCGGCACGGCTGAGCGCCGCCGGTCACACGGTGATTGCGTTCGACATTGCCGAACCGACTGCCAACGTGGACCGGTGGATCCAGGCCGATTTCGCCGATGGCAACTCGATCCGCGCGGCGCTGTCGCGCGCCGAAGGCCCTTTCGATGCGCTGATCAACAACGCCGGGTTGCCACCACGGCCCGGGTTGGAAACCACGATCCTGCAAGTCAACTTCTTCGGATTGAGGTTGTTCACGGAGGGCCTGCTCGACGCGCTCGCGCCGAAGGCTGCCATTGTCAACACGGCCTCGCGCGCCGGGGCGATGTGGCGTGAGAACCTGCCCCAGGTGAAGTCCCTGATGGCCCTCGGCCACCCGGGCGACAACGTCGACACGCTCGATGCCTTCATCCAAGCGCACGGCATCGACGGCACGCGTGCCTACAACCTGTCCAAGGAGGCGGTTATCGTGCTGACCCAGACCTTGACCGAGCCGTTGATCGCGCGCGACATCCGGGTCAACAGCGTGAGCCCTGCCGCGGTCAACACCGGCATTCTGCAGGACTTCGTGACCGCCTTCGGTGAGCGTGTGGCCAAGAACATCGCGCGCGTCGGCCGACCGGGTGACGCGGACGAAGTTGCCGACGTGATCGTCTTTCTGGCCTCGCCCGAAAGCCGTTGGATCAAGGGGCAGGACATTGTCGTCGACGGCGGCATGGGAGCCGTTGCGGCGTGTGACACGCTGTCACTGCGCGACTGACGCGCCTCCAGCACCCGGCACCAGCCAGCCTTGCCGCGCGCGTCGAGGCCCCGCACGGGAATGTCGCGTGGCTCACCCCGCGCGCACTTCCGACAGTCGAGCTGGCGACCGAGCATCGCGTTGCGACCCGACGCGCTCGTCACCCAGGGCCGGTTGACGAACGGTGGATCGTGCCGGACGTGCTGGTAGTGGCCGCACGCGAGTTCAGCCACCCAGTGCCCGTCGTCGTCGGTGTGGTATGCCGTGATCGCCCGCTTCACCGCACACCTCGCTTACCCGCCGACGAGCCCCGGAACCGCCAGCACAGGCGTGGCAAGCCGGCGATGCGCACAGGCCGCGGGGCGTGCAACCGCGTCACGGCGCCGCACACACCAACGGCGCTCGGTCATCCTCGCGCTCAGGACGCATCCACGCGCTCCGTCAACGCGAGATACACCCCGAGTCCCACCAGCGTGCTGCCGGACACGGCGTTGAGGACGCGTGCGCGCACTGCCCGGCCCGGCGCTGAGCGCACCAGACGGTCGGCCGAGAGCACGGCAAACACATCGACCCCCGTGTTGAGTGCGACGCAGATGCACCCCAAGGCCACCAGCTGCGCCGCAACGGCACCGTCCGGTGTCACGAACTGCGGCAGGAAAGCGAGGAAGAACAGGGCCGTTTTCACGTTGAACACCTCGACGAGCACACCTTCGGCCAACGCACGGAGGGCACCGCGCGCGGCCGGCGTCGCCGACGCTGACACGCGCTGACCTGCGAACAACAGGCGCAGGCCGAGAAACACGAGGTACGCCGCGCCGAGGTACTTGACGACACTGAACGCCACCGCCGACTGGGCCAGGATCACCGACACGCCCACAGCAGCCGCGAAGACGTGCACCAGGCCGCCGAGGCTCGTGCCGATGGCCGAGGCAAAGCCCTCGACACGGCCGCCGGCCACCGTGCGCGCCACCACATAGGCGATGCCGGGACCGGGCGTGATGGCCAGCAGCACCGCGGCAACGAGAAACGCGGACAAGCTCACGCCCACACCCCGGTGCCACCCGCGGGCATGCAACCGGCCGTGTGTCCAAGGTGCAGCGGCTCAGTCACCGTCCGGGTCCGATTCAGGGCGTGTTGCGTGCTGTGGCAGCGCATCGGCGATGTCGTACCACACCGCTTTCGAGCCAACGAAAATGTGGCAGCCCGGACGCACACCGGGGTCGCCCGACACCGTGCCGAGGGCGATCGACGTGACCGCGCCGTCGGTGGTGCCCGCAAGCGTCGACCCGCAACGCTGGCAAAACGCCCAACCGGCGCCGCTGTCGAGCGCATAAACGGCCACCTGCTCAGCGCCTGCCACCCACGAGAACGCGCTGGGGTCGCAATCCGCGTAACTTGCAAACGCAGCCCCGTGCTGACGACGGCACATTGAACAGTGGCAGTGGTCTGTAGCCCCTACTCCACCCTTCACGCGGTAGCGAACCGCACCGCAGAGGCATGCCCCCTCGACTTTCACGGTGCCGCGCCTGTATCACTTGACGTCAGCTGTGCCTGCTTCACCCGCTGCTCTCGCCACATCATGTAGGTGCCGGACACCACAATCAGCGCCGCGCCAGCCAGCATCCAGCGGTCGGGCCGCTCGCCGAACACAGCGATCCCAAGCCCGATCAGAAACACGATTCGGGTGTACCGGTACGGCATCACAACGGACACCTCAGCACTGCGAAGCGACGCGATCAGCAGCATGTAGCCAAGCGCACCGAGCACCACCATGGGCACGATGACCCACCAGTTTGCGTGCGCCGGGATCAGTGCCTCGCCGCGCAACACCACCCAGCCCACGGCAAACGGCGCCGCGGCAACCATGGTGTAGGTCGCGAGGCTGATCGACGGCATGTCAGCGGGCACCAGACGCGTCGTCAGGTCGCGCACCGAGAGCGCGACGAGCGCCAGCACGGCCCAGAGCACCGACACATCGAAGGCGATGGCGCCGGGTTGCACGATCAGCAGCACGCCGATGAACCCGCAGGCGATGGACACCCACCGGCGCCATCCGATCTGCTCCTGCAGAAACACCACCGCACCGACCACCGCGAGCAGCGGCGCGGCCTGGGTGATCGCCCCCACCGTGGATATCGGCACGAGCGCCAGGGCCGTCACCATGCCGACCATCCCGGCCACCTCGGCGACGTAGCGCAGCCACAGCACCGGTGAAAGCGCCCGTCGGTCCATCAGCGATTCGCCCTGCGCGACTGCGATGCCCCCAAACAGCACCAGCGCCCCGCCGATGAGGAAAAACAACACCTGCGCCGGCGACAGCGTGCTTGCGGAGACCTTCACAAACGTGTCGGCCAGGGCAAAGGCCCCCATGGCCATGACCATCAAGGCAATGCCCCGCAGGTTGGGGTCGGCAATCATGCGCAGGGTATCCATCGGGTGGGTGGCATCAGGGCGCCGGGGTCGAGGGTCGCGCGTTGCCGCCGCACGAACCCGGTCGGGCGCGCCGAGAGTGTTGCATTGTACGCGTCCCCGAAACGTCGGGGAGCATTTCGGCGGTGTCCAGGCTCCGCACGAGCCTGCGCGTCGGCGACCACCCGCGCCGGCACTGCGCACAGGGATCAGTGCAGCCCACCTTGTGGAATCGCCAAACACCCCCTACAGAAAAAGGGGTGCTGTGCACAGCCTGACGCGGCCGACCGGGTTCAGGTGCCCTGACGGGTTGGTTTTCGCAACCACCAGGGGAGTAGCACACACACCGTGAACCCGTCAGCCCGTTTCAAACCCATGACCCTGACCCAACGCCTCGAAGCCATCGCCAACAACCGTCTGTTCGAGTGGACAGCCGTCAGCGTGATCATCGCTTCGGCGCTGCTGCTCGGTGCCAAGACGTTCGAACTCAGCCCACGCACCGCGACCTTGCTCGAACTCTTCGACCTCGCGATCACGGTGTTCTTCGTCTGCGAGATCGGGCTGCGTTTCGCCGCGGCGCCGAGCAAGCGCCGATTCTTCGCCAACGGCTGGAACCTCTTCGACACCGTCATTGTCGCCGTCAGTCTGATTCCGGGCGGCGGCAGCGACCAGGTGCTGGTCGCGCGATTGATTCGCGTGTTTCGCGTGCTCCGCATGGTCTCGATCATCCCGGAACTGCGCGTTCTGCTGAACTCGCTGATCAAGGCGCTGCCACAGTTGGCCTATGTGCTGCTGTTGATGTTCATCATTTTCTACATCTACGCGGCCATCGGCAGCACCCTGTTCGAGCGCATCAATCCGGTGCTCTGGGGGGATATCGCTCGCTCGCTGCTCACCCTCTTCCGGGTGATGACATTCGAGGACTGGACCGACGTGATGTACGAGACCCAGGCGGTCTACCCGTTGAGTTGGGTGTTCTACCTGAGTTTCATTTTCTTCACCGCGTTCGCCTTCCTCAACATGGTGATCGGCATCGTCGTCAACGTGCTCGACCAGGAGCAGGCACGTGCGAAGGCCGAGGCGGACCGGGCTGCCGGCATCGAAGCCGACATCGACAACCGCGCCTTGATGGCGGAGATCAAGGCGCTGCGCGCAGAAATGGCAGCACTACGCGAGCGCTGAGACCCGTCGGTCGCACGCCCGTCCGACGGCAGGCTCACCAAACCGCGGACTGATCAGGTGGGCAACGCTGACCAGATTGGGCGCGTGGAGGTCACGTCTCGGAGAAGGCCCGATCCAGCGCGTCAGCGACAGCATCCACGTCGTCCAGCGTCAAACACAAGGGCGGCACCATTCTCAACACCGATTGCGTCGGCCCGGATTTCGACAGGATGATGCGGTGCTCCCGGCAGCGCTCGAACACCCTGGCCGTGGCAGCGGGATCGGGGGCTTTGGTCTCCCGGTCCGACACGATCTCAATCGCTAGCATCAACCCCCGTCCCCGCACGTCGCCGATCGCGGCGTGACGCGCCTTGAGCTCATGAAGCCGAGCAAGCAACGCCGACCCGACGGTCCGCGCGTTGGCTTGCAAGCCCTCGTCGTCGAGCACCTGCAACACGGCGCGTGCCGCCGCGCAGCTGGTCGGGTTGGCGCCGTAGGTGTGAAACAGAAACTTCTCGGCCATGGGTGCGGCAATGGCCTTGCGCGCGACCACGGCGCCGATCGGGAAGCCGTTGCCGAGGCCCTTGGCCATGACCACGATGTCAGGCACCACCCCATCGGCCTGGAATCCCCAGAAGTGGTCCCCGGTGCGCCCGAAACCCGATTGCACTTCATCGGCGATGTAGAGTCCTCCCGCCGCGCGCACCCGCTCGGCAGCACCGGAGAGGTAACCCGGTGGCATCTCGACGATGCCACCGTAACCCTGCACGCTTTCGATGAGCATGCCGGCGACCTGGCCTTGCGTGGACGTGGCGATGGCGCGCTCGATCTCATCGAGGTACGGCTCCGTTGTCGCACCGAACACGCCGCGGTATTGATTGGGGTCGGCAACAAAACTCACGTGACCCGGCATCCCCGGGTGACGCCACGAAGCAATGCCGGTGACCGATTGCGCCGCCGCGGTCGGGCCGTGGTAAGCCGTGCGCAGCGCCAGCAGGTCGAGGTGGCCGGTGTACGTGCGTGCCATGGTCATAGCGAGGTCAATCGCCTCGGCGCCGGAGTTGGTGAAGTGCACGACCCACTCGTGCCCGACCGGCATGCGCGCAGCCAACTCTTCAGCCAGGTGGGCCGGCGCGGGGTGATAGAACATGGTGGTGCAATGGGTCAGGTCTTGCGCTTGTTGCATCGCAGCCCCGACCACGCGCGGGTGCGAGTGTCCCACCGAGATGCACACGTTCATACCGAGCAGGTCGGTGTACCGCGCGTCTTCGTTGTCCCAGAGGTACTGCCCCTGGCCACGTTGAAACACCAGGGGGTCGGCAAAGGGAACGAACTTGCGCTGGCTGGACGCGTAGTAGCGTTCGCGCCGCGCCGCCGTGCCCGAGAGTGACCAATCCAGTTCTGGCGTTGCGTCGTTCATCCTGTTCTATCCCGTGAGTCGGTGGTTGGCGGGGTCGTACGGCACCTGGTCGAGCACGCGCGCGGCATAGCGTGCGCCGAGCACATCCACGCTCAGTCCAGCCCGGGCGGAAGGTTCGCGCAGATAGGCGAGTGCCAGCGTTTTCCCTGTACGGGGGCCGTGCGCCGCGGAGGTGATCACGCCCACGGGTGTCCCGTGCTGCCAGACCGTGTGGGTGTAAAAGGGCTCGGTGTCGCTGATGTCGATCTCCAACAAGACCATGTCCCAGGGGTCGACACGCGAGAGCATCGCCTCACGCCCGACAAACCCACGACCGTCGACTTTCACGAAACGCTGCAATCCCGCTTCAAGCGGTGTTCGCTCCGTTGTCAGGTCCGCGCCCCACGCTCGGTAGCCCTTCTCGAGCCGCAGTGCATTGGCGGCGTGTGCACCGTAGTAGCCTAGCCCGAGCCCCTCCCCCGCGCGCTCGAGCGCCCGCAACAGCCGCTCGGCCTCGTCGGCGCGCACGTGCAGCTCCCAGCCCAGTTCGCCGAGGTACGACACCCGAAGCGCACGCACCGGGATGTCCGCCACCGCGATGCACTGCACGGTCAACCACGGAAAGCCGGTTTCGAGGTCCACGTCGGTGAGCCGTGCGATCAGCCTGCGCGACAAGGGCCCCATGACACCGATCACGGCCCACTCGACGGTGACGTTCCGCAACTCGACAGTGCGGGTGCTGGCATGCGCCATCAACCGATCCGCGTCGTGTTCCTCGGCCGCTGCAGCAGCGGTGAGGTAGGCCAGGTCTGGCGTCAGGCGCGCGACGGTGAATTCAGACGCGACCCCACCGGCCGGTGTCAGTGCGTGAATCAGCCCGACGCGCCCTGGCCGCGGGGGGGCATTGGCGCCCAACTCATCGAGAAAGGCCTCTGTTTCTACGCCGCTAACCTCGAACTTGGCGAAGACCGACACGTCAGCCAGCGCAACCCGTTCGGACACCGCCTCGGCCTCGCGCGCGACCACGGCACGCCAGCCCCGGTCGCGAAAGTGCGGCCGATACGGATCCACGCCGCCTGCCGTGAACCCGTTCGGGCGTTCCCAACCGTGCACACAGCCCATGACCGCGCCGCGTGCCTTCATGGCTGCATGCAGCGGTGTCAGTCGCCGATCGCGCGCGGCAGGTCGCTCCTCGTAGGGATAGTGCACCCCAAAT
This sequence comes from Pseudomonadota bacterium, assembly GCA_039196715.1. Classification (NCBI taxonomy): domain Bacteria; kingdom Pseudomonadati; phylum Pseudomonadota; species Pseudomonadota bacterium. The sequence goes on along the minus strand of JBCCUP010000009.1, from coordinate 38,864 downwards.
TGCAAGCCGAAGCACTCGATCGCCTTGGCCACACGGTAGTCTCGGTCCGCCCAGGCCCCGAATCGGCGACTGTCGACGGCGAGGGCGTCCATCGGCGGCGCACCGTGGGTCATCCAGTGCGCGAGAAACCAGCCCGCACCACCGCCTTCCATCACACCCATGGACGACCCGGTCAGCAGCCACGCGTTCTCAAGACCATGGGCCGGGCCGATCAGCGGGTTCGCATCGGGTGTGAAGGTGATTGGCCCGTTGATCACCGTCCGAACACCCGCCGTGCCCAGGGCCGGAATCCGGGCCAGCGCTGCGTCGATGATGTGCTCAACCCGATCGAGTTCGGGCGGCAGCAAATCGGCGCCGAAGTCGGGCGGGCAGCCGTCAACCGACCAGACCTGGGCCGCTGTCTCGTAGGGACCGAGAATCAGCCCATCGCGTTCCTGGCGGACGTACCAGCTCTCCTCGGGGTCACGGATGATAGGCAGTTCATCCAGCCCAGCCGCTTGACGCTCTGAAACGGCGTCGACGCGCTCGGTCACGAGGTATTGATGCAATACCGGCACCGACGGAATGTTGAGACCCATCATGTGGCCGACTTCCCATCCCCACGTGCCAGCGGCGTTGACCACATGCCGCGTTTCAATGGTTCCCCGCTCCGTCTCAACGCGCCACTTGCCGGACTCCCGCACGATGGCGTGCACCGCGTTTTGCCGTTGAATGCTCGCCCCGCCGGACGCGGCAACTGTGGCCATGGCCGTGGTCGCGAGCGTGGGGTCGACGTGACCGTCATCGGGCTCGTGTATCCCGCCAAGCAGACCGTCCAGCCGCGCCAGGGGGTGGAGCTCGGCGATGCGATCCGGGGTCAGAAGCTCGAGTGGGTGACCTGTGAACGCGGAGAGACCAGCAACATGGGCAAACTCGTCGAGTCGATCCGAGTTTGTGGTCACGCGCATCGCACCGCAGGCATGAAATCCGCAACTCTGGCCCGTCTCCTCAGGCAAGGTGTCGCGGTACAGGCGTACCGAAGTCGCGCGCAGGGCCTGGATCGTGGCGTTGTGGGCAAAGTGGGTACACAGACCCGCGGCATGCCAGGTCGAGCCGTGCGTGAGGTCATTCTTCTCGGCCAGCACGACATCGGACCAGCCCATCTTGACCAGGTGGTAGATCAGCGACACACCCATCGCACCGCCCCCGATGACAACGACCTGTGCCCTGTTCATGCGCGCATCTCCAAACCACGTGGATCAAACGGTGGGCGGGCCAAGGCGCGAGCGGCGTAGCGCGCACCGGCCACCTCAATCTCGAATCGACGCCGGACCGTGTCACGACGCGACTCTCCCGGGGCCACATCGAGCAACGCGAAACACAGAGCCAGTCCGGTACGCGCACCGATAGCACCTGACGTGGACACGCCGACCCAAGTGCCGGACTCGAAGATCGGCTCGTCGTGCAACAACAGCGGCGCACCCTCCACCGCCATCAGTTGCAGTCGGCGCGTGAGGCCACTGTCGCGTTGCGCCTCCAGGACCGTCTTGCCCTGAAAGTCGGATTGCCAATCAACACAGAATCCAAGATCCGCTTCGAGCGGCGTGAGTGTCGGGCCCAGGTCGTGCCCCCAGTGTTTGAAGCCCTTCTCGATTCGGCACGCGTCTACGGCGTAGTGGCCCATTGCCTGCGCCCCGCCGGCCACCAACGCGTCGAAGACCGTGACAGCGTCTTCCACTGCCACGCTCACCTCCCAGCCGAGCGACCCGACGAAACTGCGCCGTGTCACGCGGCACCGCACACCGGCGACCGTGGCGTCCGAGACGCTGCCAAAGGCGCCCGGCTGCCAATCGCTCGACAGGCTGCCAAGCAGCACTCGACTGCCGGCACCCATGACGCCGATCACGCAATAGGCGTCGCTGACATCATCGATGCGGACCGACGCGGGCAACTGACGCCGCAACCAGGCACGGTCGCGCCAGCGGGTCGCCGCGCCCGAGGTGATATCGAAGCGATTCCCGCCCCGTCGCGTGACGGTCACGTCCATCTCGATGCCGCCTTCGCGGTTGAGCAATTGCGTGTACACCGAACAGCCCACGGCCACATCGAGCTCGGCGCAGGAGAGCCAATTGAGCCCCTCGAGCACGCCTGAACCCGACAGCGCCAGTTTGCAAAACGGCGAAAGATCCAGCAGCGCTGTCCCGGTGGACAACTCGGCCGCCTCGCGCGCGGCGATACCTTGCCAGGGCTGAGCCGACACGCTGTAGGGCAGTCGCCGCTCTGCGGGCACCTTTGCATACCACAATCCCCGCTCCCAACCGCCAGTCAGGCCGAACACCGCGCCGGCGTCTGCCCACCGTGTGTGCAGGGCCGAGCGCCTGAGGTCACGGCCGGCAGAGGGCTGTTTGTAAGGCCAATGCAGCGCAAACACGTCCGCAACCGCTTCCTGCATGCGCGTCGCCATGTGCGCCGTCGAGGCCACGAGCGGGTCCACGCGCGCGACATCCACGTCCCAGGCATCGGTGTCGGCGCGCCCGTCAAGGATCCAGTTTGCGAGCAAGCGCCCCACACCGGCCGAGCTCATCACGCCCACGGAATTCATACCGGCAGCCACGAACAGCTGATCGAGTTCGTTGCACTGGCCAATCAAGGGCCGCGAATCGGCCGTGAAGCTCTCAGGACCGTTCATGAATCGCTGAATGCCGACGTCGGCCAACGTCGGCATCAGTGCGAGGGCGGCCTCCATAAAAGGTTCGAATTGCGTCCAGTTATCGGGCAGTTCAAGAAACGGCGTGTCGCCGGCCGCACCGTACGGATCCCAACAAATGGCATTCGGCTCGAAGCCACCGAGAACGAGTCGGCCCGCATCCCCTTTGAGGTAGATGCCCGAATCCAGGTCCCGCACCACGGGGAAGGGGTCAGGCAGCCCCGCGATGGGCTCGGTCACGACGTACATGTGTTCGACAGCCTGCAGTGGCACAGCAACCCCACAGGATGCGGCAAGTTCGCGTGTCCACGCGCCGGTGCACAGTGCGACGGCATCGGCCTCGAGCCGACTGCCGTCGAGCAGCTCGACACCGACAACGCGCCCGCCAGCGACGCAGAGCCCCGCCACACCACAGTGTTCACGCACACTGACGCCGCGTTGCACCGCGGCGCGTGCGTAGGCTTGACACAAGTCCACCGGGTTCACGTTGCCGTCTTCCGGCACATGCAACGCACCCAGGTGATCGGACAGCTCGAGCCCCGCTATGGCGATCTCCTCGCAATCGACCACCCGTGACAACAAGCCCGACACCCGTCCCACACTGGCAATCCGGTGCAGCTCGTCGAGCCGAGCCGGATGACGCGCCAGCCAGTAGCCACCCGTCTGACGGTACCCCGTCGCGAGCCCCGTTTCCCGTTCCAGTCTCGGAAAGAGGGCACGCGCGTAGTTGGCCAACGTCGTCATCCCGGGCGTCGCACGCAAGGGCCCCACAATGCCCGCCGCGTGCCACGACGTGCCGGAGCTGAGTTGGTTCCGTTCGAGCAGGGTCACATCGCAGCCGCCGCGAAGCGCGAGGTGGTAGGCCACACTCAACCCCACCGCACCACCGCCGACCACAATCACGCGCATCAGAAGTAGTTCCTGTCCGGTTGTTCTGATTTTCGCCTGGTGATGTAGGCCTGCAACGCCGCGTCGACATCCGCATCCAGGCCGGGGTCGCGGTACGACGCCAGTTGCGTTCGCCACAGCCCACCCGCACGCGTGGCGGCGTCTTCGGCGCCCGCATCCAGCCAGTGTTCGTAGGCGGTGTCGTCAGCGGCAAGCGGCCGAAACAACGCGTCCATGAAGTTGGCCTGGGTGTGCTCGGAACCGAGAAAATGCTGGCCCGGTCCAGTGGCTGAAATCGCATCCATGGCCTGGGCGTTTTCACTGAGATCGATGCCCTCGAAAAACCGGCACAACTTGCCGCACAGATCGTGGTCCAGCAGGGTTTTCTCGAACGACGTCACCAAGCCGCCCTCGAGCCACCCTGTCGCGTGGTTCACCACATTCGCCCCGGCAGACAGCGCCATCAGCAGCCCCCAGGTCCCTTCTTGCTGGCTCTGTGCATCAGGCAACTTGGACGATGTCAGGGTCCCGACCGTGTGCAACGGCACGCCGAGGCGCCTCGCCAACTGACCGGCCGCCAGCACCATCAACCCGGCTTCAGGACTGCCGAAGGTGGGCGCACCCGTTTGCATCGAGAGGGTGGATGCGAACGACCCCATCAGGCACGGCGCACCCGGTTTGATCAGCTGCACCAGGCTGAGACACGCGAGCGCTTCCGCCAGCACTTGAGCCAATGTGCCTGCAACCGTGCACGGGCTCATCGCACCGGTCAGCACCCAGGGCGTACACGCCACGGGCTGATTCGCCCTGGCGTAGGTCTTCAGCGCCCCGGACATGTTGGCGTCCATAACCAGCGGCGCATTGGTGTTCGAGACACAATACAAGACCGCATTGTCCTGGACGTAAGCCTCGCCGAACACGATTCTCGCCATGTCGATCGCGTGCCCGGCGCGCTCGGCGCCAATGAACGCACCCATGAAGGCCCGATCCGAGAAACGGATATGGCTGTAGAGCATGTCGAGGTGGCGCTTGTTCGCCGGCAGATCCACCGGTTCACATACCACCCCGCCGGAGTGGTGCAGCCACGGCAAACTGTGGTGCAACTTCACCAGCGTGTCGAAATCTGCGAGGGAAGCATAGCGTCTACCCCGCTCGATATCGTGCACGAACGGCGGCCCCCAAGACGGACACAGCACCGTCGCGTTGCCCCCCATCTGCACCGAATTTGCGGGGTTGCGTGCGTGTTGGACAAACTGCTTTGGCGCCGTCGCCGAGATCGTGCGACGGCAAAAACCCGGTTCGAACCGCACACGCGTGCCGTCAACCTCGCAACCGGCGTTGGCAAACGTCGTCAAAACCTCCGGGTCGTCGACAAAGTCCATTCCGATTTCGGCCAGGATGGTGTCGGCGTTGTGCTCGATGGTGGCCAGGCCTTCCTCACTGAGCGCGTTCTGTGGCGTCAGGCCGCGCATCAGATAGGGTGCCCTCGTCCCGAGCACAGGCCTGTCACTCACCTTCCTTCGCCGTCGCTTTGCCGGTTTTTCGACCACGCTGCCCTCCTTACACCAGACTGGCAGCGAAGTCCGGCAGCTGCAATAACAATCACGTAGTATCAGAATTATTTATACTCTGTCGCTGCAGGCGGTTATGCCAAGGTCACGTCAATTCAGTCCGGGGTTATTGCGTTCCCTCGAAGTCCTGGTGGCCGTTGCAGAAACCGGACAGATGCGCGCCGGCGCCTCGTTGCTCGGGCTCACCCAACCCGCCGCCTCCCAACACATCGCCCGCCTGGAGAAGGCCTACGGCGTCGAGCTGCTTGACCGCGCGACACGACCGGTGCGGCTCACCCAGGCCGGCGCGCGCCTGCACGCCCAGGCGACGAGCGTCATTGACGCCTTGGCCACCATGGAATCGGAAATGCGCAGGCTTGGGCCGCGTCCGATCAATGTGCTACGAGTCGGTCTGCAAGCATCCATCGCGACCACACTCACCCCTGGCCTGGTTGCACTCGCAAGATCCGAATTCGGCGTGCAGGACGTCAGTCTGCATGCCGGCCAGAGCGGTGACCACGAGCGCTTGCTTCGGACAAAACAGGCAGATCTGGCGATCACCTCCAATCCGATCTACGACCTCGACGGCCTAGAGCGGCATGCGGTGCTGCAAGAGGCCTTTCTGTTGGTCCTGCCCTCTGACTACCGTGGACGAACCGACAGTTTGGAGGCGATTCAGGCCAAGCTGCCCCTGATCCGGTTTTCCGACAGCACGCAAGTCGGAAAACAAACGACACAGCATCTCAGGCGGCTGACTTTCGTCCCAAAACGCGTGGTACAAGCGGACCGATCAAGCATGGTGACAGCGTGCGTTTCAAACGGGATGGGCTTCAGCCTTCTGACACCCACCCTGCTGATTGACGGCCTGGTCGAGCACATGCGCCTGCGCGTCGTACCGCTACCGGTGACAGGCTTGTCTCGGACACTCACCGTGGTGGCGCGCGGGGGCGTACTCGGTCAGCTGCCTGAGGCCGTGGCAGCGCTGGCCCGCCGCACCCTTGCGCATCACATAGTCCAGTTGATGGGCGACGTCGGACAGGCAGCGATTGACACGCAGCCAGAGGGTGCACCATAGGACTCGCAGTCGGCGTTTCGGTGTTCGCGTCGAGCGGCGGTGATGTCGCTGTGCGCCGTGAACGCGCCTGTGACGACCCAAGGAACTGCCCAGCGGCCCGGCGGGCGTCAGCGCCCTCCCCACAAGGTTGCGACTGCGCGGTCCGAGCCGAGGAATGCGACCACGTAGGCCGTGGTACCGACGGCACAGAACACCACGCCGGGTATGGCAACACCGGCCTGGCCGGTTGTCACACCGACTGCGACCAGCGCCGCCGCGAGCAGGAAGAACAGGCTGCCGACCGCGACCAGGATCTTGCGGTACGACTCGCGGTAGGTGTACGGCCCATCGCCGCGCTCAAGCAACGTCAACAGAGGGGAAAAGAGCGACCTCAACAGGCGTTTCATGGGTTCTCCCGTGGGTGTGCTTGGGCGTCGAAGTTGCCCAGCGCAGCTGCGATCACGCCTCGGTCGTGACAGTCGATCGCGGCAGGTCCGATCCCGCCAATCAAGCCGATGTGCACACTTGCCTCCTCGGGGCTATGATCGCACGGCGTCCGGTTGCGCGTCCCGACCCTGCACCATAGCACCCGCACAGGCAACCGGGGAGGGCCAAGGCTCGGCCACGATCGGGTGGCGACCCGCTCGGCGGACGCGACGCGGTCGATCCCTCCGGTGCACTAGACTCCCTGCAGCGGCCGGACCGCAAGCCCAGACGTGTGCGCGATGAGTGACCCCAACGACGACAGCGTCAGACTCTTCGAGATCTCCCAGGCCACCTCAGCGACCTTTTCGGCGCTCTACGTGCGCCAGACCTCGCTGTTCTTCGTGCTGCAGGGCACGAAGCGGGTGCAGTCAGCGCGTGCCGAGCTGCTCGCCTCCGCCGGTGACCTGTTGGTGTTTCCGCCGCGCCTGCTGGTGTCGATGGAGAACCGACCGGACAGCGATGCGCAATACCGAGCCGTGGGCTTGAGTTATGCCGACGACCTTGTCGCAACGACATTCGGGGACGCCGGGTCGAACCGGACCGCCCAGGACATCCAGATCGTGCGCAACACGCCGCTTCGCCCGCACACGCTTTTGCCGCTGATTCAGGACACCCTGTCCCGAGCGGACCTGCCACCGGCGCTGCACGCACGCCGCGTCGTCGAACCGCTGATCTGGTTGCGCGAAGCCGGATACCACATCGCGTTGCCGAGCGAGAACGACCCGATCGTGCGAGTGCGGCAGATCATCGAAACCGATCTGCGAGCCGACTGGCGTGCCGACGCCGTCGCAGCGCACCTGAACGTGAGCGCCTCAACCATGCGGCGCACCCTCGCACAACGCGGGACCGGCTTCGCGAAGATCCTCCTGAGCACCAAACTCGAGCACAGCCTGTCGATGCTGCACACCACCGCCCTGCCGGTTTCCGAGATTGCCGAGCGGTGCGGTTTCAAGACGCCATCGCATTTTGCCGACGCGTTCCGCTCGCGATTCGGGATCCGACCGAGGGACATCAGGCATCGGCCTTGATTGCGCGTCTCACGACATTAATTGCGCAGTATCTGTAAGTCGTCGTTCAAACGAATTATTACAATAGTCCAACTGTTATTTTTGGTGAAGAAACGGTTTTTCGTGTACTGGACGTGTATACCTGTTTCGACTAGCCGATATTTTTATATAATACAGTTATTTACGAAATTTGCCTGTTTCAAAAAGAAAACAACCAGCAGTGTTTTTAGGGCCTGTTTCGTTAGGTTTTGGTGTTTTTGTACCACTAATCGCAAGGATGCGCATCACAGCGACTGTTCTGAAACGGTTTCTGGAGCGGATGCGATATGCGCAATTCAACCCCTTTCGGCGTCGGGTCCGGACCCCGCACACTGGTCGTCGATCTCGACGGCACGCTGCTCAAGTCCGACATGCTGTACGAGACCTTTTGGAACGCCGCGGCAACCGGCTGCCTGAATCTGCTTGCGGCCCTGCGGGCGTTGCTCTCAGGCAAGAGCGCCTTGAAACGCTACCTGGGTGAACGCTCGTCGGTAGACGTGGCGACCCTGCCGTACAACCCCTGTGTACTCCAACTGATCCGGGACTGGCGGTCGCGTGGCGGTGAGGTCGCGCTGGTGACCGCCACCCACGACACGCTGGCCAGGCGCATCGCCACCCACCTCGGCCTCTTCGACCACGTGCAGGGCACGACGGATGCGGTCAACCTCAAAGGGGAACACAAGGCGCGCTTTCTCCTCGACCGCTTTCCACACGGTTTCGCCTACGCCGGGGACAGCAAACCTGATTTGCAAGTGTGGCAAGCCTCTGAACACGCCATTACCGTCAACGCACCGCGCAAGCTGCGTGCTCAGGTCGATTCGCTCGGCATCGAGAAGACCCACCTCAGCGAAGGGGACGGCGTCGATCTCAAGAGCACCCTGTTGGCGTTGCGCCCTCACCAGTGGTTGAAGAACGCGCTGATCTTCGTGCCTGTTCTGGCGGCACACAAATTCGAGAGCGCTGCCGCGATTGAGGCTGTGCTCGCCTTTGTCTCGTTCTCGCTAATCGCCTCGGGCATCTACATCATCAACGACTTGTTCGACCTCGGCAACGACCGCGCACACCCACGCAAGCGGTTCCGCCCGCTCGCCTCCGGCGAGCTGCCCATCCTGCGGGGGTCGATCCTGTCCGCCGGGGCCCTCGGCATCGGCTTGCTGCTTGCGCTGACGATCAACTGGCCCTTCGTGGTCATCATCGTGTTCTACCTGGCGTTGACGACCTACTACTCGCTGTCGCTCAAGAAGATGGTGATGGTGGACATCATCGTGCTGGCGCTGCTCTACACCACACGGTTGTTGGCTGGCGGCATCGCAACCATGACGCCCTTGTCGGAATGGCTACTGATTTTTTCGCTCTTCTTTTTTCTGTCTCTCGCGGCCATCAAGCGGCAGGCTGAGCTGCTCGACTCGGAGGAGCGTGGCACACAACACACCGTCGGCCGTGGGTACATCACCAAGGACTTGCAGGTCATCGCGCAGTTCGCCGTCACCTCCGGCTTGCTGTCGATTCTGGTGATGGCGCTGTACCTGAAATCGCCAGAGGTGGTCGTGCGCTACGAGCAACCGAGCATCCTGCTCGGTGCCTGTGTGGTGCTGCTCTACTGGTTGCTGCGCATGATCATGGCGACCCACCGCGGGATGATGCACGACGACCCGATCGTGTTCTCTGCACGCGACCGAACCAGCTACCTGTGCCTCGCCCTCATCGCGGTGTTGTTTGTCTATGCAACCCAGTAAGCCGCTGAGCAAGACCCAGATACTGGTGCGCTACACCGTGTTTGCCGCACTCGCCTCTGCCTGCAACCTGTTGGCCCAAAACGCGGTGCTCGCGGTGGACACCACGCCCGCGTGGTTCACGACTGCGCTGGTCGTCGGCACGGCCACGGGCCTCCTGATCAAGTACGCGCTCGACGCGCGGTGGGTGTTCCAGGTGGTCGAGCGCACACCGCAACACCATGCGGGCCGCTTTTCGTTGTACTCGCTGACCGGTGTCTTCACCACCCTGATCTTCTGGGCTACGGAATCGGTTTTCTGGTTTGGCACACACGACCACGCCATGCGCGAGCTCGGCGCCATCATCGGTTTGTCGATCGGCTACGTGGTCAAGTACCAGCTCGACAAACGCTGGGTGTTCTCCGGGCCGTTGACATGAGCCGGCCAGCCGATGCAAAGCTGCAAGGTTGGGGGCGGTTTGGCGGCGCAAAGACCACGCTGCAGCGGTGCGCCTCCGCCGCGGAGGCGGCGTCCCGGCTCGCCTCCGGACCCTTGATCGCACGCGGTCTGGGACGGTCCTACGGTGACAGCGCCGTGTCGGCCGAGCAGACGCTGCTGACGGCGGGGTTGAACAAATTCATCGCCTTCGATGTCCACACCGGCGAGCTGGTCGCAGAGGCTGGGGTCAGTCTTGCAGATATTATCGCGACCTGTCTACCGCGCGGGTGGTTCCCGAGGGTCACGCCGGGGACCAAACACGTGACGCTCGGCGGCATGCTGGCCGCCGACGTGCACGGCAAGAACCACCACGTCGACGGCAGCATGGTCGACTGTGTGCACTGGTTGGACCTCCTGCTGCCCACCGGCGAAACGGTGCGTTGCTCGCACCACGAGAACAGCACGCTCTTCCACGACACGGTCGGTGGCATGGGCCTCACGGGTATCATCCTGCGGGCCAGCGTCGCGCTGCGAGCCGTCGAGACAGGTTGGATACGCACACGCACCGTGGTCGCACCACACTTCCGGGCCGCATTCGATGCCTTCGAGTCCAACGCCTCTGCACCCTATTCCGTGGCGTGGATCGATTGCGTGCGCTCCGGCAACGCCCTTGGCCGCTCGCTGGTGTACTTTGGGGAGCATGCGCCGCTGTCGGCGCTGTCACCGGCGCAACAGCGGGACCGCTACGCCCTGTCACCGCGTTGGCGCTTGCACGTTCCCGTGACACCGCCGGTCTCTCTGCTCAACCCACTCTCCATCGCAGCGTTCAATCACCTGTACTTCCACCGCGGCAAACGCGACACCGCGCCACGGCTGGCCGGGTGGGATGCGTACTTCTACCCCCTAGACGCGGTGCGCGGATGGAACCGCCTGTACGGCAAACAGGGATTCGTGCAGTTTCAGGCCGTTCTGCCCTTGCACATGGCCGAGCGCGGGATGGCCGAACTGCTGCACACCATCGCCGCGTCCCGCGCGGCGTCCTTCCTGGCGGTGTTGAAACGCATGGGCCACGGGCGAGCCGAGGGCATCGCCTTTCCGATGGCCGGGTACACACTCGCGCTCGACTTTCCGGCCACACCGAAAACGATCGCCTTGGTGGCGCGGTTGCATCGCCTCACGCAGCAACACGAGGGCCGTGTATACCTCGCCAAGGACGCGCTGCTGACTGCGCCGGAGCTCGAGGCAATGGACCCGCGGGTTGCCGCGTTCAAGGCACGACGCCGGGCGAGCGGTGGCGGTGCGCATTTCCAATCCTTGCAATCGGAGAGACTGTCGTTGTGAGCACACCAAACGTCTTGATCCTGGGGGGCGCCTCGGACATGGGCCAGGCCATTGCACACGCCTTTGCCAGCCGCGGGTATTCGATCACCCTCGCCGCGCGGAAATCCGCCCGCCTCGAGGCCGCGGCGGCCGACCTCGCCATTCGCCACAACACCGAGGCCACCCTACTCGACTGTGATGCCACGAACCCGGAGGCGCCAGTGCAGCTGCTCGAGGGGCTGACCACACTGCCGGATGTCGCCGTCTGCGTGATCGGCTTCATGCCCGAGCAGGCCTCAAGCGAGCGTGATCCACACCTTGCCACAGCCGTCCTGCGCAGCAACTTCGAAGGGCCAGCACGTCTGATGGAAGCGCTCGGGTCCCGTTTCGCCGAGCGGGGCACCGGCACGCTGGTCGGTGTGAGTTCGGTTGCGGGGTTGCGCGGGCGCGCCTCGAATTACATCTACGGCTCGGCCAAGGCGGGTTTCACCGCCTATCTGTCGGGCCTGCGGAACCGCTTGCACGCGCACGGTGTGCACGTGATGACGGTGTTGCCTGGCTTCGTCGCCACCCGTATGACCGCGCACCTCGACCTGCCCGCAGCGCTCACTGCCCACGCTTCGCAGGTGGCCGAAGCGGTCTACACGGGGGTCACGAAGCAACGCAACACGCTCTACACCCTGCCCGTGTGGCGGCTGATCATGCTGGTGATTCGCGCTATTCCCGAACCGGTGTTCAAGCGCTTGTCGCTCTGATACGGCCGCTGTCCGATGACCCCCGCATCGCCTGTCATACACAACGCCGCTGTCCGACGGGACCTCTGGATGCTGCTGACCTTTCTCGCCGTGGTGACGTCGGTCCTGCTGCTGTCGACATTCGACCCAGACGGGCAGGTGTCGCGTGACCACGCGAACTACCTGCGCCTGGCGCAACAGCTGCTCGACGGGCGTGGCTACCGTGCACCGGTCTACGACGCCACCGGGCAAGCTGGACACGCCGATGTGCTGTTCGCCACCTGGCCCGTGGGCTACCCGACCGCAGTCTACCTGGCCAGCGCCGTGTCGGGCCTCGGGGTCTTCTGGGCCTCCAAGGCGCTCAACCTCGTCGCCATCGGCCTGAGCCTGCTCGCGTTGCGACGGCGGTTTGACGACGCGCACCACGTGGCCTCTGTCTTCCTGTTCGCGAGCCTGATCACACTCGCGAGCTACTCGAGCAGCGACCTGCTGTTTGCGTTGCTGTTCCTCCACTTCACCTTGACGCTCCACGACGCGTTGACGGACACCAAGCCGGCACGGTGTCTCGTGCTTGCGCTCCTCGCAGTATCGCTTTTTCTGCTGCGGTATGTCGGCGCGGTCTCGCTCGGGATCATGGGCCTGGCGGCCCTGCTGCTTCTGGTCCAGAAATCGCGTCGCCGGGACGCGTTTCGTCTTCTAACGGCGACCGCAGCCAGCGCCGTGTTCTCGGTGGCGTATCTGCTCAACAACGTGCGCGAAACCGGACACCTTACCGGCATAGAACGCATTGCCGCACCGGAAAGTCCCGCCGCGCTCGCTGCGATGTTCAGCCTGGCGGTCCTCGTCGAGGCCGTCCCCTTCGCCCTCTATTCCTCACCCCGAAACGCGGTACTCGGCGCCGCCATGACGGTGATCGTCGTGACACTGGTGGCGGTTGCGTACCGACGGCGGCATACCCGTACACTCGACAGCCGATCGGCCGGCCTGGCTGGTGTGCTGATCGCGACCGCGGGCGTGTACGCGACCGCCATCCTGGTACTCCGTTCTATCACGCACTTCGACAACATCGGGTTCCGGTTTTTTACGCCGGCCACGGTTTTGGTGTTCACGGCCCTGTGCGTGACGTTCCGTGACCGGGCAGAGGGCCGACCCCGGGCTGTTGTCGTGTGGACCGTGTCGGCCGTGTTGGTGCTCTCGTTCGTCTTGACCACACCGCGCGGCGTGCTGCGTCACTGGCACACACCACAGTACGCCGACACGGTTGCCGCGGTGAGAGCCCGTTTTGATGATTTGCCCGACGGCAGCATCGTCGTGTTCGGCCCGGTGCACCTGAACTACCTGTTTCCGCACCTGCACAACCGCAGGCCCTACACCCTGCCTTATGCGGCACAAAAGGAATCCTGGTCAGACTTCATCGACCGCCTCGCGCTGGACTGCAACACACCGCTGGTCATCAACGCGCCCGTTCGCCCGCTCGATACGGCACGCGTCGACGCCAGCGTCATCGCGTGGGCCGAGCGCGCACAGGCAGTCCCGGGCGGGCTGTTGCGGATCACGCCACCCGGGTGTCAGCGCTCGTAGAGTTCGAGTGGCAAGCCGTCGGGGTCGGTGAAGAACGTGAAAGCCTTGCCGGTGAATTCGTCGATCCGAATCGGTTCGACCTCGACGCCGCGCGCCGTGAGACTGTCGGCCACGCTCGCCACCGAATCGACCACGAAGGCGAGGTGGCGCAAGCCGCAGGCCTCGGGCCCGCTCGCTCGCGGTGGTGGGTCCGGGAACGAGAACACCTCGAGCTGGCTGCCGTCCGGCAGCGCCAGGTCGAGTTTGTGAGATTGCCGATCCGCCCGATAGTGCTCGGCGACCACTGACAACCCGAGTGTCTCGACATAAAACGCCTTGGTGCGCGCGTAGTTCGAGCAGATGATCGCCGCGTGGTGTACGCCGTCAAGATGAACCATGGCCTTCAGCCGCGCGGGTGGGGCTTCTGTGTCGTCACGGCGTTGCGCCCGACGCCACCGGAAGCCGCCTGTGCACGAGGTCGACGAACCAACGGGCGCCGGGTTCGAGAGCGTCGTCGTTGAAGTTGTACCCCGGGTTGTGCAGCGGTGCGCTGTCGCCGTTGCCAATGTTGCCGAAGGCGCCGGGCGCCAGAGCAAGCGCTTGGGCAAAATCCTCCGACGCCCCCATCCGGGGTGCTTCGTCACTGACACGGTCGGCCCCAAACACCGCACGAGCAGCGTCGAGCCCGTGTTCGGTTGCAACGGGATCATTCACCAAGGGCACGAACACGCGCTCGTAGGACACCTCGACACGGCAACCGTGCGCCGCCGCGACACCGCTTGCAATACGGCGCATCGACGCCTCGATCTGTCGACTCACGGCGTCATCGAAATGCCGGCAATCGCCCTCGATCACCGCGTCACCGGAGATCGCGTTCTTGACGTTCTCCCCGTGGATCGCCGTGACGGATACCACCGCCAATTGGGCGGGGTCGAGGGTGCGGGAGACCACGGTTTGCAGCTCGCCGACGATAGCGCAGGCACAGACGATCGCGTCCTGGCAATCGTGAGGACGCGAGGCGTGTCCGCCCTCGCCGCTCACGTGAATCCGAAACCCGTCCTCGGCACCCATGTAGGCACCAGGCCGGATTTCGAAGTGGCCCACAGGCAGGCCAGGCTTGTTATGCAAGCCGTACACCTCATCGAAATGCAGGCGCGTTCCAAGGCCGTCACGGATCATCGCCTTCATACCCTGCCCCCACTCCTCGGCGGGCTGAAAGACAAACCGCACGGTGCCATCGAAAAGCTCGGAGGACGCCAGCGTGGCCGCCGCCCCGAGCAGGGTGGCTGTGTGACCGTCGTGTCCGCAGGCGTGCATCAAGCCAGGGTGGGTCGAGGCGTACGGCAGGTTGGTGGTTTCGCTGATGCGCAGGCAATCCATGTCAGCGCGCAAGGCAATCACCCTGTCGCTCTGCCCGCGGCGCAAGGACGCCACCACCCCGGTGCCGCCCACACCGGTTTCGATGTCGGTGAAGCCGAACTCACGCAGCCGGTCGACCACGAACTGCGCAGTGCCGACTTCCTCGAAGCCGAATTCCGGGTGTTGATGCAGGTGGCGACGCCACGTGCGCATCGCATCAAGCACATCCGAGGGGATCACGGGACACTCCGGCGGTGGGTTGGAAGGCGCCGACGCCATCCTACGCGATCGCTGTTGCCGCCTTCAATCCACACCAGCACGCGGCCGCGTCAGCCTCGCGGTTGAGGGTCCTCACCATCTCGGCCTGGCCCGTTGCCTCCGGTCCGCACGTCGACCGCCCAACGCAGCGCCTGTTCGAGACGGTCGTTGCCCCAGAAGAGTTCGTCTCCGACGCGCAACGTTGGTGCCCCGAAGACACCGAGCGCCATCGCCGCATCCGTCTGCACGCGCAAGGCCAACTTCGCCTGCTCGGTGGTGGCACTGTCGATCACGTCAGCAGCATCTGCGCCCACACAGCGCAGGCAGTGCGCCACGGTGTCCGGCAAGGCGATATCGAGATCGTGCTCGAAGTTGGCGGCGAAGAGCTCACGCACAAACGCCGACACCCACGGCGCCTCGGCGCACCGCGCCACGACACGCGCGCCGAGCAAGCCGTTCTGCGGGAACCGGCGGGGCCGATTGAACGGCACGCCAAGGTCGCTGCAGACACGCGCAACGTCCCGCCACATGTAGCGCTCCATTTCCGCGTGTTGCTTGTACGGCGACGTCGCCAGACCCTGTCGCTTGAACACGGCACCGAGCACAAACGGGCGCCACAGCACGGGCACACCCGCCGCCGCCGCGAGCGACTCGACACGCAGTGCCGCCGGGTAGGAATAGGTGCTGCCGAAATCGAACCAGAACTCCACCTTCATGCCACGCCTCCAACCGGGTCAGGCGCACGCCCAGGAGGTCCTTGAGCCCCCTCCGGGCCGAGCCAATACGCCATAATACCGGTGTCCCCCGCATCTGCGTGCGCACGTGATTCGCTTCTTCATCAGCTCGGTGCTCGTCCAAAGCCTCGCGCTCGCCGCAACCATCGGCGCGTTTCTGTCGCCCGCGGAGAACGTCTGGTGGCTGGTGGCGATCGGTTTGGTGATCATTGCGCTGGTGCACGCGTCCTGGTTGTCACTCGCGTCGGATCTCCGGCACCGCGACCACGTCGGCAAGCTCAAGGACGAGTTCTCGCTCGAACGCGAGAAGATCCGCAACGCAGCGGAGAAGGAAAAACACAACCTGGTCGCCGAGACGCAGCGCCGCATCAGTCGCGAGGCAGCCGCACAGACCGCTCGCGCCAATTTCCGCGCCGGCAGCCTCGCCGCCGCCGCGGTGGCTCTCGGCGGGCTGATGATGCTGGCGCAGTTGTTCACCCTCGGTTGGATCGCACTCGGCACGGCCGGGGGTGGCGTGGCGGGCTACCTGTTGCGGCGACGCCACGAGCGATTGCAGCGCGAAGCGTCGGTTGCCGAGAAGGCCGCCCCGGTGGTCGTCGAGGGCACCCTCCTCGAATCGGACAAAGTGGACTGACAGATGGCCATTCAGTGGTACCCGGGCCACATGCACAAGGCGCGCAAGCAGCTCGCCGAGGTGCTGCCGAGGATCGATGTGCTGATCGAACTGCGCGACGCCCGAATCCCGGCGAGCAGCAGCAACCCGAGCCTGGCCGATCTGCGCGGTGAGAAACCCGTTTTGGTGGTGTTCACCAAGACCGACCTCGCCGACCCGGCCATGACGGCGGTGTGGCAACAGGCGTGCGAAGACCGAGGCGAATCGGTACTGCTGCTCGGCCTCGACACACGGCGCAACGCCGATACCCTGCCTGAGCGGGTGCGCGCCCTGCTCGGCGAGCGGCGTCGCGATGTACCGGTCACGATCGCGATGGTGGGCATTCCCAACGTGGGTAAATCCACGCTGATCAACCACCTCGCCGGCCGCCGGATCGCCCGCACCGGCGACGAACCCGCCGTGACACAACGGCAGCAACGCGTGACGCTGAATGCGGGCCTCAGCCTGCTCGACACGCCCGGTCTGCTCTGGGGCAACATTGACAACCACGCCAGCGGCTACCGCCTGGCGGCGACCGGGGCGATCAAGAACACCGCGATCGACCACACCGAGGTGGCGCTCTTCGCCATCGAGGCCCTGCACGCCCTCTACCCCGGGCGATTGGCCGAACGGTACGGCCTGAACCCCGCTGCGACGCCGCCCGTGGAGACGCTCGAAGCCGTCGGCGCCAAACGGGGCTGCCTGGTGCGGGGCGGCGGCGTGCACCTCGAGCGGGCCGCCAGCGTGGTGCTGGCCGACCTGCGCAGCGGCGCCCTCGGACAGCTCACCCTCGAAACGCCCGAGATGTTGGCGCGCGAACGCGAGGAGACCGCCGAACGCAACGCCGAGCGCGAGGCCAAACGTCAGGCAAGGCTGGCGCGTCGCAAACCAAAGAGACCCAAGTAGTCGGATCCCTCGCCAGTGGAACACCCGCAGAGACCCACGTTGGTGGACACGGTACGTCTGTACCCTGCGTTGAGGGCGACAAGTGGCTTCATGCCCTGGATTCCCGTCTTTTTTCTCTACCTCACCTCACACTGGTCACTCGAGCAGGCGATGCTGCTCTCGGGCATCTACTACGTCGCTGTGGTCACGCTCGAAGTCCCCTCCGGGTACCTGTCGGATCGATTGGGTCGGCGCACGACCTTGATGTGTGCCGCGGCGTCTACCGCGCTTTCGGCGGTGTTGTTCATGGTGGGTGGCCCCTGGAGCGTGTACGTTTTCGCCAACGTCGCACTGGCCGGAGGCGTGGCACTGCAATCAGGCAGTGATACGGCGTTGCATTATGAGGCGCTCGATGCTCTGGGCAGGACGTGCGAGTACCAACGCCGGGAAGCGCAGGCAGAATGGACAGGCATGTCCTCGATGGCACTTGCCTGCCTGTGCGGCGGCGTGCTCGGCGCTGTGGACCTGCGCCTTGCCTACGCACTGACGGGGGTTGGCGCAATCGCCAGTCTCATCGTGCTGACGCGCATGGCCGACACCGACCGTCGGGTCGAAGAACACCGCGGTTTCGCGCGGTCACTCGCACAGACCACAGCGAGGCTGCGCAACCCGCTGTTGGCATGGTTGTTTGTCGCTACGATCGTCTTGTATGCGCTTCAGGGCATCGTGTACGAGCTGTACCAGGCGTATTCGCGAGGTGCTGCAGACACCCTGAACGTAGCCGCTTTGCCTGAGAGTGTGTTGTCCGGTGCCGTGATTTGCCTGTCCATGTTTGGCGGTGCAGTCGCGGCTCGCCTCAGTTCGCCGTGGCGGCAGCACCTCGGTCTTTTCGGTCTGTTCGCAGTTGCTGCGGCGATGCAAGCCGGCCTCGTGACCGCACTGCTGTTCAGTTCAGGACTGGTTGGTCTGGCGTTGGTAGCGACACGAAATTTTCCGATGTCATTGCTTCACGCGCCCCTGAACGCCGCCCTCGCGCCGCGCGTGCCCAACGCTGAGCGCGCTGTTTTTTTGTCGATCATGAGCCTCTCTCAGCGGCTCGCGTTCGCCGTCCTGATGTTCGGTCTGACAGCCCTTGTCGGAAACGACGATGCCGCCTCGGTCGATACCGTGAAGCCCTTGCTGCTGGCAACGTTGTTGGTCGCCGCCGCGTTTGGCTGTGGGCTCCTCGTCTGTGTCAAAGCAGCTCGACGCGCACACGCAGAATCGCCCTGACTGGAATACAACACACGGCCTGAACAGCCTCGCCACTCACGTCGCGGCCTCACCGCGGTTCGATCAGGTCCCAAGGGTTGCCACAGAGGTCCTCGAACACCGCCACGGTGCCGTAGGGCTCTTCACGCGGGGACTCACGAAAGCGGACGCCGTTGGCCTGGAAGCGGCTGTGGTCGCGGCGGATGTCGTCGGTCTCGAGGAAAAACGCGACCCGACCGCCGGCCTGGGCACCGACCGCCGTGCGCTGCGCGTCACCCACGGCCCGCGCGAGCAGCAGCGCCGCGCCACCGCCCTCGGGCGCCACCCGGACCCAGCGCTTGTCTGCACCGATGACCGCGTCTTCGAGCAGGTTGAAGCCGAGCTTGCCGACGAACCACGCGATGGCGGCGTCGTAGTCCTTGACCACCAATGTGACGGTCGCGATGCGGGGCCGCATTGTGCACATCCTCCGATTGACTGGCCGTGCAGTGTACCGCCCGCCACACGGGCATCCCCCGGGCGTGGCGTGGACAAAAAAAACCCGCCTGTCGGCGGGTTTCCAGCAGCGAGGGTGGGAAGCGCGCGATCAGCCGAGCGTGTCCTGCGCCTTGGCGATGACGGTGCCGTCGCGGTCGTAGATGTCGTTGTAGAAGTGCACTGAACCGTCGCGCGTGACGTCGGCGGTGAAGTACACGGTCCGAACCGGCACAGACTGCTCGAGGTTCACCCGGTGGGTCTTGTCGCTCGCGTCGATCGCGTTCACCGCTTCCGCGTCGAGTCCCTGCTGCTCGAGGATGACGCGGGCCAGCTCCATCGGCTTCGCAAGCCGCACGCAGCCTGAGGAGAAGGCCCGGGTCACGCGCTCGAAGAGGTGACGGGCGTTGGTGTCGTGCAGGTAGACACTGTGGCGGTTGGGGAAGAGGAACTTCACTTCGCCCAGTGCGTTCTGCGGTCCCGGCAGCTGGCGGAAACGCAGGTTGCTCTTCGCTGTGGCGACCACGTTGTTCCAGTTGCCCGCGCTCAGCGACACCGGGCGGCCCGCGCCGTCGAGCACCTGGAAGCCGCGCGAACGGATGTAGCCGGGCTTGGCCTTGACCTTCGGCAGGATGTAGTTGCGGGCGATGCGGCGCGGCACCCACCAGCTCGGGTTCAGCACCACGGTGTCGATGGCGCTTTCCACCAGCGGCGTTTCCCGCCCGTCGCGGCCCACGATCACGTCGCTCGACCACACTTCCTCGCCGTCGCGCAGGTAGCTGGCTTTGAAAGACGGGATGTTGACCGTGACGCCGTCGCGGTGGGTCGACGCCGGGTTGGCAACCGCGCGGTCGAGGTTCAGCTGCAGTGTGGCGATGCGCTGGTACACGCTCACGTTCATCGCCGCGACCGTGGCACCGTCGAGTTGGCCGGTCGCCGGCAGCTGGTGGCGCGTCTGAAAGCGCGAGAGTGCAAATTCGAGGTTGGCACTGGCGAGACGCGCGCTCGGGATCGAGCTGCCGCGCCAATCGCCAGAGGCGGCCAACCGGGCCTGGATGGCGCCGTAGAGCGCGTCGTCGTTGGCGATGTCCGCCGCACTCAGGGTGTCATCGCCGGTCAGCGCGACGTCCACCTGGGCCCAACCACCGTTGTCTGCCACGGCGTTGTAGCGTGCCAGTGCACGCCGCAGGTTCTTCTCGTAGCCCAGACCCTCGAGCTCGGCCGCGAAGTACTGATCGAGGGTTGCCGCGTGCAACGCCGCGACCAGGTTCTCACCGACGCGCAGCGGGTCACCGGACTCGAAACCGTGGCGTTGCATGAAATCGACGACCACACCGGTGACCGCGCGGTCCACGTTGTCGAGACCGGTCTGGCTGACCAGGTTGTCGAGGTCGGATTCGAGCGTCTGGTCGCCGCGCAGGCGCGCTTCGAAGACGAGCTGCGTCAGCACGCTCATGCCCCACAAGCGGTCGCCGCCGCTGATCAGGTCGACATGCGCCTGAATCGCGGACTTGTTGAGGTCGCCGACGACGGTGTCGACCCAGGCCGCGCTCGGGCTGGTGAGCACCGGGCTCTCGATCGCCGTGGCAGCCCGAGACGGGGCGGCCAGTGTGAGGCCGGTGGTGATTGCAAGGGCAATCGCGGAAAACGTGATGCGGTTGTTGTTGTTGTGTTTCACGACACATTCCTCGTTGCTGGTGAGAAGAATGTATCGATACCGTCACAGCCACTTTGCGGACCGATTCACAAAACTGACGGTGATACGTGATTGACTCGGCAATGCCCCAGCGTTTTGCGAACCGGTTCACACAATTCGAGGGGTGGCCGACGGGATTTCGTGCGCCTGACCACGCTTAGGTGGCCAAAAACGACGCATCTGTTTCACCTCTGATACATCTCACGTGCGCCTCCGGTGCGACGGCAACCGCGCCGACACGGCAAGGCCGCGCGCCGGCTGTCGCCGGAATCAGGGCATCTGGGGGGGGGGGACGTCAGTGAGATGCGGTACCGTCGCGGCGAGCAACAGCGGATTCCAGGGCGGGCTGACCACACCCGATCGAGCGTCTCTTCAAGCGACCGCGTGACGGCCTCATCTGCCAGAAAACACCCTAAAACAAGGATTTACAGGGTTGGCGGGGGGATTCGCGCATCGAAAAAGCCCGCCAGCGAGCCGGATTCGAGGGCCAACACCAAGGCCTCGGCGTCCTCGGTCGGATACAACAGGCCGTAGCCGTTTGCACGCAGGATGTCGACCACCGCCCCGGTCAGCTGGTCCTGTGCCATCGCACTGTGCGGGGTGGCCTGATGCCGTTGCACGCGATCCACCAAGTCAGGGTCGTTGCGCCAGACCGCCTCGTTCAACAAGGCGGTGATGGCGTGCGCGTGCCAGAGCCGGGCCCGGCCGGCGACGTTGCGGGTGTGCCGCACGAACTTGGCCTTCTCGATGTCGAGCGTGGGAGACACCGCATCGAGGCTCCACACCTGCGGCAGCAGGTCAGGCACGCCAGCATCGGCAACCGGTTCAATCTCGAGCACCGACACCGTAAGCAGCGTAAAGAGCGCAAAACCCGTGTGAAGTACCGCGTTGTTTGTGTGAGTCACGACACATTCCTCGTAAGCGTTGAGCGAAATGTATCGATAAGGTCACAGTGACTCTGTGACGGGCGTCACAGTTTTCGAGTTTCCGTGGCCCGGTTCGCAGTTTTTTCCGGCCGATGAGACCAGTCGGGCCGCTAGCCCGCGGCCGCCTGGACGCTGGTGATCGCCATGACCGCCTCGATGTCGCCCGCTGAGCACCCCCGAGAGAGGTCATTGACCGGTTTCGCCAGGCCCTGAATCACCGGACCGAGTGCGGCACAGCCCCCGAGCCGTTCGGCGAGCTTGTAGCCGATGTTGCCCGCGTCGAGGTTGGGAAACACGAACACGTTGGCGCGGCCGCCAAGTGCGAGGTCGGGCGCCTTGCGCGCGAGAATATCGGGGACAAAGGCGGCGTCGAACTGCACCTCACCGGCCACGCTCCACCCCGGTTGTGCAGCCCGCACCAGTGCTGTCGCCTCGCGTACGGTGTCGACCCGCGTGTGGTCGGCGCTGCCGGCAGACGAAAACGACAACATCGCGATGCGCGGCTCGTCGCCCAGCAAGGCCGTCACGCTCCGCCCGGTGGCCTCGGCAATGCCCGCGAGCTCGGACGCGTCGGGCTCGATCACCAGCGCGCAATCGGCGAACAAGACGGCCTCGTGCGGGGTGTGGTGCGGTTGCTCGAGCAGCATCAGGAAGAAACTCGACACCTGCTTGACCCCGTCTGCCCGCCCGATCAGGCCGAAGGCCCACCGCAGCACGTGCGCCGTGGACGCCACGGCACCGCCGACAAAGCCGTCGGCTTCCTCGACCGCCAACAGCGCGAGCGCAGCGATCACCGGGTCGGACAAGTGCGAACGGGCCGCCTCTGCCGTCATGCCCTTGTGCTTGCGGCGGTCGACCACGGCGTCCACCAGGTCCTCGCGCGCGGCGACGCTCGCGAGATCCAGCAGATCGACCCCGTCCAGTGACACACCGGCAGCATGCGCAGTGTCGCGGATCACCGCGACATCGCCCAACAGGATCGGCAGGGCCGTGCCGTCATCACGCGCTGCGGCTGCGGCGGAGATCACCCGGGGGTCTTCACCTTCGGGCAGGATGATGCGGCCGGGCTGCTGACGTGCAGTCGCGAGAATGGGATCGAAAAGGGGCATGGTGCTCAAGGTACTCGTCGAAAGCGTCAGTGTACCGTGTTGCGCCTGACACGCGGGCGCGCACAGCGCGCCGACCTGAAGCGACTCACTGCCTGTGGAGTGCGTCCGCCAACTTGAGCCGCTGGACCTTGCCGGAGGGCCCCTTGGGCAGGGTGTCAAGGACGTGCACACGGTCGGGCGATTTGAACAGACCGACCCGCGAGACACAGTGCTCGCGCAAGGCCTCGGGCGTCGAATCGGCAGACGGACGCAGCACCACACCCGCTTCCACACGCTGGCCAAAATCCGTGCAGGGCCGCGCAAAGGCCGCCGCTTCGATCACGTCAGGGTGGGTGAGCAGGGCTTCGTCGATCTCGCGTGGCGCGATGTTCTCGCCGCCCTTGATGATGAGCTCCTTCAACCGTCCTGTGACGAACACGTAGCCATCGGCATCCATCCGCCCAAGGTCACCGGTGCACAACCAGCCGTCGCTGCCGAGCGCGGCGGCCGTGGCCTCCGGGTTGTCGAGGTAGCCCTGCATCACGTTGGCACCGCGTACGCGAATCTCCCCCTCCGTGCCCACGTCACAGCGCCCACCGGTGCGCGTGTCGACGATCTCGACCGCGTTGCCCACAGCCACTCCCGGAGAACCGTGCTTGCATTTTCCTGGTGGCATGGGGTTAGAGAGGATCTGAGCCGCGGTTTCGGTCAAGCCCATGGTCTCGATGATGGGTACACCAAACCGCGATTCGAAGGCGCGGTGCACGTCAGGCGACAGTGGCGCTGAAGCCGAGCGACCGAAACGCAAGGCATCGGTGCCGTCAATCACACGGCCCTGCTCGGCGTGCACCAACCAGGAAATCTGAGTGGGCACGACCGAGAACCAGGTGCAGCGGTGCGCCGCGACCCAATTCCAGAACGCGCTCACGGAGAAGCGCGGCGGCATCACCACACTGCCACCGGACACCAGTGGCGCAAACACCGTCACGCACAGTCCGTTGATGTGATAGAGGGGCAACACGCAAAGCGCACGGTCATCGGCCGTGATCTGGTGCGCCACGGCCGTGTTGCAGCCGCCTGCCAGCAAGTTGCCATGGCTCAGCCGCACACCCTTGGGTCGCCCGGTGGTGCCAGAGGTGTACATCAACAGTCCGTCGCTGGACAGCGGGACGGAAACGCTGCCGGTACTCGGCGGGCCCGCGAGCGCATCACTGCAGCTGGCCAGTCGGGTGCGTTGCACCACCGTGTCCGGCAGCGCCTCGCGTCCGGCCTCGTCGTGCAGGATCAGTGCGCACCCGGCGTGGTGCGCGACGTAGTCGATGGTGTCGGCACCGGCGACCAGGTTGATCGCCGTTGCCCGCCGGCCGGCGAATGCGATCCCGAGCACGACCGCGGCTGTGTCGGCACTGTTGCCTGCCGCGAAGCCCACGCTCGCACCGATCGCCACACCTTCGGCGTCGAGAAACCCCGCCACCCGCCGGCACGCGGCCAGCAGCTCGGCGTACGTCAAGGTGGTACCCGCCTCGGGGTCGATCAGCCAGACGGCGTCGCCTGTCTGGCGCGCACGCAGCTCGATCAGCGCGTGAATCGAGAGGCCGTCGAGCTCATCGAGCCAAGCTGCGGTCCAGCCGCTGTCGCCGTTCATCGCCCGGCGTGGGCCCAGTAGTGCTCGAACACCGCGTCGAGGCTGGGCTCGCGTGGCGGGATGACGCGTACCACCTTGCTGATGTTCATGAAGTGCTTGTAGTGCAAGTTGTCGTCGATCGAATTGCCGCCCCAACTGCCGCAGCCCATCGACAGCGAAAATGGCATGCCGTTGTCAAAGGAACCGCCCGTGGCAAAACAGTGCGCCTGGTTGACGATCACGCGGCACGTCGGCAGCTCGCGCGCCAGTTCGAGTGCTCGCGGCTCGTCCGCCGAGTGCAGACCGATCGAGTGCCCTGCGCCCACGTGCGTGAACAACGCCGTCGCGAGCCGTTTCGCCGCATCGAAATCCGGCACCCGGTAGAGCGTGGTCACCAGCGAGAGCTTCTCGCCCGACTCGGGGTGCGACGCCCCGACCCCGTCGCCTTCGATCAGCAGGAAGCGCGCGGTGTCAGCGTCGGGCACAGACACGCCGACGCCCGCGATAAGCACGTCGATATCGCGCGCGATCAGGTGCTTGTTGAGCCCCTGGGCCTGAAACAGCGCACCGTGCAAGGCCGCAGCGTCAGCACCCTGCAGCAGACGGCCACCCGCACGGTGCAAGGCGGCGAGCATGTCGTCGTAGACGGCATCGAGCACGATCAGGGCATTCTCGGATGA
The DNA here is from genome assembly GCA_039196715.1 of Pseudomonadota bacterium. Taxonomy (NCBI): domain Bacteria; kingdom Pseudomonadati; phylum Pseudomonadota; species Pseudomonadota bacterium. The sequence continues at coordinate 13,763 of JBCCUP010000009.1, read as the reverse complement.
ACAACTCGTGGCGTTGTCGAAACTCTTGGACGCCGCGATTTTCTCCGCGGCAGCATCGAGGTCCCCGCTGCCGTCGACAATCACGGACACATTTCCCGCACCGACGCCGATCGCCGGCGTGCCGGAGGCGTAGGCGCGGCGGACGTTGTCCTGGCTGCCGGTCACAATCAGGAGATCGACAGACTCCATCAGGTGCTGGGTTTTCACTTTGGATGACGGCGCCGGCACCATCTGCACGAGATCCGGGTCGGCGCCGATCTTGGCAAATTCGGCGTGTATGTAGGCGATGAGCTGCTCACACACCGCTGCCCCCCGCGGCGAGGGCGACAGCACGATCGCGTTCCCACAGGCCAGGGCATTGATCACGTTGTTGGTCGGCGTCGCCACCGGGTTGGTCGAGGGCACGACAGCCCCAACAACGCCGACCGGCCGCGCGATCTCGGTGATGCCCGACGCCGGGTCCTCACGCACCACGCCGGTTGTGGCTGCCGCGAGCACATCGCGCATCAGCCCCAGGGTCTTGCGGTGGTTCTTGCGCACCTTGTCCGCGACATTGCCAAGCCCGGTCGACGCCACGGCGTGTTCGGACAGCGCCTGGTTGCGCGCGGGTTCCATCAGCGCCCAGGCCACCGCCTGCACGGTCAATCGGAGTTGGTCCTGGTTTGCCGTCGCGGCATAGCGTGCCTGGGCCGCGCGCGCGCGCGCGACGATGGCGTCAACCGCCTCGATATCCTGCTGTTCGCTCACCTGATGTTTCCTACCCCATTGCTGTCGACAGACACGGGCTGCACGCGCGGTGCAGCCCGTGTCCAGGCTGGATCCGACGGATCACAGGCCCTCGAGCAACACCTCCAGTGCGCTCTGGCGCTCTGCCCACATGGCCTGTACTTCCTCACGGCTCATCACACGCATCGGTGAGCCGCCCGCTTGCATACGACTCTGCACGCGCTTGTGCCCGAACATCGCCGGCACCTGCGCCGCGAGCGTGTGGATCACCGCTTGCGGGGTGCCTTTGGGCACCATCAGGCCACGGAAGTTGACCGAGGAGTTGTCGACGTCGTACCCGGACTCCATCAGGGTCGGCACATCGGGCATGAAATCGTTGCGTTCCAGATCTGCGACCGCGAGGATTTTCACGTTGCCCGCCTCACGGGCACGAAACGCATCCGAGAGGTTGTTGATGCCACCGATGACGTCGCCGGCGATGACCGCTTTCATGGCTGCCGCACCGCCGCCCTTGGTCGGGATGTAGGCGAACTTGGCACCGGTTGATTTCTCGAGCTGCAGTGCCGCGATGTGGTGCCCGACAAACAGACCCGCGCCGGAAAGTGTGGCCTTGCCGGGGTTCGCCGCGGCGAAGTCGACCAACTCTCCGATGGTGTTGTACGGGCTGTCCGCACCGACCACGACAACGGCCGGATCGGCACCCCAGTTGGCGATCGGCTCAAAACTGTCGACCGAGTACTTCACACCCCCCTTGATCGATTGCGCAATGAAATGCGGCACGTTGTAGGCCGAGAGCGTGTAGCCATCCGCGTCAGCCTCGCTCGCAAACCAGTTCTACCCCACGCGACCGCCAGCTCCGGGCTTGTTGATGATGTACATGGGCTGCCCGAGCATGTCCTCGTTGCCCGCAACCATGGTCACGATGCGCGCCTGGAAATCGGTTGCCCCGCCTGCGCCGTACGACACCGCCACGCCAATGGGCCGCTCGGGAAACTCGGCTGCGTGCGCGCCACCCGCCAGTACGGCGGCCGCCGTCAGTGCGACGGCCTGGATCAGTTTTTTCATCTTCTCGTTCTCCCTCTCTTGGTTCCAAAAGTGCCTTCGCGGTCGCTGCGCGCCCGCGCCGGCGTTGAACTGTCTCCGGGGGCTGTGGGGTGTTCTGGCCCCACACGCCCCGCAGTCAGCGTCAGATAAACGCGCCTCGCGGTGTCTGCACCTGAAGCAACAGCATGAACAGGGCGTACATCACCCCCATGAACACCGCCGTCACCAGCAGCCGGCGGAGCCAGGCGGACACCGCGGTCAGCGGGCTCGGGTCGTAGATCGTGTACACCGTGAAGAACGCCAGGGCGCCGGCGGTGTAGAAACCGAGCGCCTTGGCAGCGACATAGACCAGCATGGCCGCAACCACCAGGCCGGGCAGGATGGTCAGCAGCATCGCCGCGGACACACCGTCGCCGACACGCGCCCGTCCGCTGAGCGCGCGAAAGGCATTCCAGAGCGCGAAGCCCAGGAAGAACCCGGAAATCAGGCGGGGAAAGAGGAACGCATCCGCCGGTTCAACCGTGAAGCTCAACCAGCACACGCTGGCAGCGACGGCCAGCACGACCAGGCTGGACACGCCGTGCTGGGCGCGCGAGGCGCCGGTCGGCGTGGTTGCTGTGTCACCCTTGCGGTTCGACACGAAACTGTAGAGCACCGAGGCAATCACAAGGGCGATCAACACCAGGTTGAGCGCGCCACCGAGGAAGTAGGCCGCCGGGCCGTTGGTCGCATTCGCGATCATGGATCCCTGAATGAAGTTGGCCTCGGCAATCGGCCCGAGTATCAGCCCCAACACCAGCGGTGCTGCGGAAAAACCGAAGCGGACCAATGCGAACATCATCACACCAAGTGAAAACATCACCAGCACGTCACCCATCGACTGCTGCACCGAGTAGGCGCCGAACACGGACAACACCAACACTGCAGCGGCGAGGATGGGCACCGGCGCGCGGGCAATCCGCGCCGCCCACACCGCGGTGTAGATGCCGAACGCCACCATCAGGAGCTGGCCGATCAACATCGAGTTGATGAAGGTCCAGGCCACTTCGGGGTAGTTGTCGAACAGGTCGGAGCCCGGGAAGATGCCGTGGATCAGGAGGCCACCGAGCAACACGGCGGCGGTCGGGCTGCCGGGGATGGAGAGCGTCAGAAGCGGCACCAGCGAGGGCCCGACCATCGCATTGTTGGCCGACTCCGCGGCGATTACACCCTCGGGGTGCCCCTGGCCGAAACGGTCTTTTTCGGGCGAGAATTTTTTGCTCTGGTCGTAGGCGACAAGCCCGGCAATCTGCCCGCCGACGCCGGGAATCAGGCCGACGATCGAACCGACGACCGTGCCGATCGAGAGCGCGCGCGCGCGCGCGAACAACTCGCGCAGTGATGCCAACAGCGAGTGGCTGGGCACCTCGACCGTTTGCACCGCCTGGTGCCGGCGACCCTTGGCAAACATCTCGAGCACCTGCGGTATCGCAAACAGACCGATCAACGCGGCAATGATGTTGACGCCGCCAGACAGCGCATCATGAAAAATGAAGCGCTGCGCGCCCTGGATATCGTCGTACCCGATCATCGAGAGCCAGAGCCCGATGCACCCGGACAGCAAGCCCTTGACGAAGCTGTTGGAATCCAGCGAGCCGATCACGGTGACACCGAGGATCGCCAGCCAGAACAAGTGTGACGGGCCGAACGCGAGCGCCCACTGCGCCAACACCGGGGTCAGGAAGATCAACAGGAGTACGCCGATAACGCCGCCGACACCCGAGGCCAGGAAGGAGAGCTGCAACGCACGCGCGCCCTCCCCGCGCGAGGCCATCGCATGCCCGTCCAGTGCCGTTGCGATGTTGGCCGGTGCACCGGGAATCTTGAGCAGAATCGCGCTGACCGCGCCCCCCGCCACGGTGGACGTGTAGGCAGCACCGAGCAGAATCAGACCCTGGGTGGGCGCGAGGTGAAAGGTGAACGGGATCAGCAGCGCGACCGCCATGGTCGGCGACAGCCCCGGCGTCGCGCCGAGTATCAGCCCGCCGACGGTACCGCCGATCAGCAGCGCCAGTGACAGCGGTTCAAAGACCCCACCGAAATGGTTCAGGAACTCCATGCGTGCCGCCCGGCCCTCGCTGCTCGGATGCACAGGAGTGTAATTGTGAAAATAAAAATGTAAACGTTTTCATATTTCGCTAGCCTGACGCTCTGATGAAAGGGAGCCCAGCATGAGACGGCCACGCAGTCGAAAGGGCGCACCGGGTATCGTCGAGGTGGCACGCCGGGCCGGTGTGTCGCCTGCGACGGTGTCGCGCTGCTTCAACGCGCCGGATCAGGTGAAAGCGGACACACGCGTGCAGGTGGCACAAGCCGCCGAGGCGCTCGGCTACATCCGCAACCGCGCGGCCGGCACACTGCACAACCGCGACTCGGGCAGCGTCGGACTGGTGGTCCCCACCATCGACAACGCCATCTTCTCCGAACTGGTCGACGCGTTCGCACACCGACTGCGCGCCCACGACCGCACCTTGCTCATCGCCACGCACGACTACGACCTCGAACAGGAAGTGGCGATCGTGCGTTCGCTGCTCGAGCGGCGTATCGACGGTGTTGCGCTGGTGGGTTTCGACCACAGCGACGTGACGCTGCGGATGCTGCGCACCCAAGCGGTGCCGGTGTTGTCGATCTGGAATTTCCGGGAGGACGCCGCCCTGCCCTGCGTCGGCACGGACAACCGCGCGGCCGGCCGCCATGCCGCGCAACACGTAATCGACCTAGGCCACCGACACATTGCCTTTCTGTTCCCGGCCGACGACGGCAACGACCGTGCGCGTGACCGCCGCTGCGGCGCGTTTGAGGCGACCGAGGCGGCCGGCATCACACCCCGCTTGGTGGCGTGTCCCTACGATGTCAACCAGGCGAAGTCGCGTGCGGCCTCACTGTTGGCCACGGACGCGCCGACGGCCATCGTGGCGGGCAACGATGTGATTGCACAGGGTGTGATCTACGCCTGTCAGGCGCGCGGCATCGCGGTGCCGCAAACGCTGTCGGTCGTGGGGATCGGAGACTTTCGTGGATCGGCCGCGATCGAACCGCAGCTCAGCACGGTCCGCTTGCCAGCCCGCACCATCGGCCGTCGGGCCGCCGACGCCATGGTCTCACTGCCGAGCGACGTCGGGTTCAAGGAACCGATGCGCCAGTGTGTGCCCTTCGAGTGGATCGAGCGGGACTCAACGGCCCCGCCCGTTGACTGAGACCTGTCGGGCGCTCAGGCTGCCCGGTCGGCCCCCGTCTGCACGGCAGTCGCGGGGGCGACGTCCCCGACACACGCATTCGCGGCTGCCGCCGCAGCGGCCTCGCGTTGCTTGCGATCGAAGACTTCCTGCCGGTAAACCGGCACATCCTTCGGACCGGCAAAACCGAGCTTCACCTGGCTGCCTTTGATTGAAACCACTTCCACCGTGATGTCTGGGCCAATAACCACTTTTTCTCCCAGACGGCGACTCAAAATTAACATTAGCTGTCCTTGTCAGAGTGTCCGCACACCTACAAGTGCACCCTCCGCGCCACCCCGCTGGCTCGCCCAGATGAAATTCCTGTAAGAAAACGCGCCGCTACCCGGCGGCAGGTCAGGACCTGCGATACTGCGGATTGCCCGGAGGTCACAGCCCCGGTGTGCGCAAACGTGACGCCGTTCACACCCGCGCACCGGCCGTGTCCGTACCCTGCGGGTGCGACCCACACGAGGCGATTCGCCGGGAGACAACCGTGGCCATACACCTGTTGGTCAACACCATCGCGGGATTCACCGCCGCACGCAGTTTCAGTTGTCCGATTTCGATGACGGTGTGGTCGATCATCATTTCGCTGGCGAGCAACGTGGCCGGCATGCGGCTCTACCTGATGGTGCAACCGCCCTGGTTGATCAACCCGGAGTTCGTCGCCATCCACGCCACCGTCGGCGCGCTGGCCGCGCTCGTGGTGGCCCCCGCGCTGGCCTTTCTGTTCAGGCGCCTCATGCGACCGGTGTTGCACCCCTCGCACCAGGCCTGATTCCGGTCCGCCTATACTGTTAGCCTCGCACTCGCCCGATCGCGTCGCATGTCCCAGTACACCGCAACCGGCCTCACACGCCTCGTCAACGCGGCCCGGTTTTCCTGGCAGGGCCTGGTAGCCACGTTCAGGCACGAAGCGGCGTTCCGCCAGGAGTGCCTGTTGCTTGCGCTGGCCACGCCGTGTGCACTCTGGCTGGGCGACACCGCACTCGAACGCCTCTTGCTCGTGGCGTCCATCGGTCTGCTCATGGTAGTCGAGCTGCTCAACTCGGCGGTTGAGTCGGTGGTGGATCGGGTTGGCGAGGAACACCACACGCTCTCGGGTCGTGCCAAAGACCAGGGGTCGGCGGCGGTGCTGTTGACCGTGTTGGTGGTCGTCGCGACCTGGCTGACCGTGGCACTGGGCTGAGCCCATGACATCGCCCGACGAGCCACCCGTCCTCGCCCACACCCGCGGACACATTGCACGGGTCCGGCTGAACTGCCCGGCGCGCCGAAACGCGCTGGGGAACCAGGCGATCGACGCCTTGGAACAGGCGTTCAAGTCCGCCGCAGCGCACCCGGACGTGCGCGTGGTCGTGCTCGAGGCAACGCCGTCACCCGTGTTCTGTGCCGGCGCCGCGCTGGACGAGCTCGACAACGGCAGTCTGACGCCCGCCCGCTTCCACGACATGCTCGACCGGGTTGCCGCCTGCCCTCTGCCGACCGTGGCCGCAATCAGCGGCGATTGCCACGGCGGCGGGGCCGAGTTGCCGCTGGCCTGCGACTTCCGACTCGCGGTCGACACGCTGCGCGTTCGCGTGCCGGCCACTCGCATCGGGCTGTGCTACCCGCCGCGCGGCATCCGCCGGTACACCGAACGTCTGGGCCCGGTGGGGGCCAAACGCATTCTGCTCGCAGGCGAGACACTGACGTCGGACACCCTGTTGTCGCTGGGCTACCTCGATCGAGTGGCCGATGCGGCGGGTCTCGCCGAGACGGCCCAGGCCTTTGCCGAACACCTCGCGACACTCGCCCCCCTCGCGACCCGGGCGAGCAAGGCCTTGATCGACCAGGCAGCCCAAGGCACTTGGGACGACACCGTCGCGCAAGCGTGGGACACGCGCTGCGCCCGGTCGCAGGACCTGCAACGCGGGCTCTCGGCGGTGCGCGCCCGTTCGCAGCCTAAGTTCAAAGGCGACTGAGCCGCAGGAACAAAAAAGCCCGGCGACTGGCCAGGCTTGGGTGTGTGAGTCGCGGTGAAGCGTACCCGCTCAGTAGCGCGGACGGCCGCCGCCACCGTCGCGGCGCGGCGGACGCTCTTCGCGCGGGCGCGCCTCGTTGACGCGGATGTTGCGCCCGGAGAGCGAGCTCTCATTCAAGCCTTCGATCGCGGCGTTGGCCTCGCTTGCATTTGGCATTTCCACGAACCCGAAGCCTTTGGACTGACCAGAGAACTTGTCGCTGATGACAGTGGCACGTGACACCTCACCGTAGGCTGCAAAGGCACTGCGCAGCTCGTCTTCGGTCGTGCTGTAGGGCAGGTTACCCACATAGATATTCATCGAGAACCCTCAACTGTGTGCTGAAACGAAAAATGGCCATCGACAATCAAGCACACAAACTCCCGACAGCGGCTAGGCAAACGGGTTTTTTCAAGCACCACTACCTGTACGCCAAACATCTTATTGCCAAGATGTGCGGGTCAGTGTAAACGGCTCGGCTGAAGATGGGTAGCATCGGCACCCACTATTTTCACGAAAGTCAAGGCATTGGTGCCAATTTCGTTCGCGTGTCGACGGTGTTTGCCACACAACGTCGTATTATGCGGCTGTCGCCCTGCGCAAGGCCTGCCACGCCCGGTATCGCAACGTAACCATGCTTGGCATTTAACATTCGGTTGGTGCGCGTGATCTGCTTGACAGATCAACTAAAACGCAGTGTCGCGCGCTCACCATCGAGCTCGACGAAACGGTTCAGGCGCACCGCGCGGTTGCGATCACCGTGGCCAGTTGCAAGCCCGGCCAACACGGGCAACCCCAGCGGAGTCATCAGCTCACTGACAATTTCGAGCAGATCATTGTAGGGGTCCACGCAGCCAGGCATGGTGCCGAGCACCACACCGGCTGCGTTGTCGAAAACGCCACCATTGCACAGGTGCACGAGCATCCTGTCGATGCGGTACGGCGCCTCACCCGTGTCCTCGAGCAAGACAACGCTGTTGTCGGTGTCGAGCTGGTAGGGTGTGCCCATCGCCGCTGCGACCAGGCTGAGACAACCGCCGACCAGCGGCCCCCGTGCTCGCCCGGACACGACCGTCTGCAACGTGACCGTCTCCGGTTGCCAGTCAAACAGCGCACGGTGCAAGGCGTCACGGTTCACGATTGCGTGATCACCGTGCAATTGCGCAGTCGCGAGGTTGGGGCCGTGCACACATTCAATCCCGGGCCAACGTCGCTGCGCGATAAGATGCAGGCTTGTAATGTCAGAGAAGCCGACCAGCAGGCGCGGCGAGGCGATCCCGGCGTTGCGCAACGCAGGCCAAAGCCGCGCACTGCCGTATCCACCGCGTGTGCAGAACACGGCGCGGACGTCGGGGTCTGACAGCGCAGACACCAGGTGCGCCGCACGCTTGCGGTCTTCGCCGGCAAGGTAGAAGTGGTGATCCGTTTCAACACCCAGTCGGACGCGCAGGCCCCAGCCTTCGAGCAACGCGACCGCAGCGTCCAGCAGCGGACGATCCACCGTCCGGACCTGTCCCGCCGGTGCGACCAGTGCCACACCGTCCCCTGGCTTGAGCATCAGCACCGCGGCGACCACACTCGAAAGAACGGTCTCGAAGCATAGCAGCGCAGGTGTCACCCACCGTCGCTTTTGCACGTCAACCGTCGCGCATTCGCCAGCGTGCAACCCACGCGTTGCGCACACTTGAAACCTATCGCGGAGGAGGAGTAACCCATGACAGTCGAGCGTGTGCGACCCACCCCATCCGATGACGAGCAGGCGCTGCGGGAGGATCTCGCAGCCGCGTTTCGGCTCGCCGTGCAATTCGGCTGGCACGAATCGGTTGGCAACCATTTCAGTGCTGCGCTCAGTGACGACGGGCGCCACTTCCTGCTCAACCCGCGCTGGCAGCACTTCTCGACCGTCCGGGCGTCTGATCTGCTCGCGCTGCACGTCGACGACGAGGCGGTGATGCAGTCGGAAAACGCGCCCGACCCGTCAGCCTGGTGCATTCACGGTGCGGTCCACGCGCACGCGCCAGGCGCGCGTGTGCTGCTGCACTGTCACCCGCCCTACGCCACCGCCCTGTGCACCCTGGCAGACCCGGCGTTGTTGCCGATCGACCAGAACACGGCGCGGTTCTACAATCGCTGCGCCATCGATCTGGGCTTCGGCGGGATCGCAGACGACGCGGGCGAAGGGAAACGGATCGCCGAGGCCTTCGGCAACAACCGCGTGATGTTGATGGGCAACCACGGTGTGTCGGTGTGTGGCGAAACCGTGGCGGACGCCTTCGAGACGCTCTACTACCTCGAGCGCGCAGCGCAGACCTACATTCTCGCGCTCAGCACGGGACAACCGTTGAATGTGATGCCGGCCGAGGTGGCCGAGCGAACGGCTGCGGGCTGGGAAGCCTACCGAGGCATGGGCGATGCGCACTTCGCGCACCTCAAGGCGCAACTCGACGCGACCGACCCTGACTACCGCGACTGACGCGTGGTGGCGCCGACGGCGCTCAGTTCAGGGACTGAAGGTGTTGGTGAAACGCCGCACAGGCTGGGGTGTCCATGTCCATGCCAATCAGGGCATCACAGCCTTGCAACACGGCGGAGCGGTAGCACTTCTGCGCCAGCGCCCGGCCCTCTGCGCTGGGTGTCTTGCCACCGAATTCGGCATCGGGTGCACGGCACAGACCTTCGGTCGCCTCGGTGAACAGCTTCAGCACATCGCCGTTGGTGTTTCCCTCAGAGCGCGATTGCACCGCACACTGTTGCAGGCGCATGCACAGGGCGTTGTGCGCCGACTGCAGTGTGTCTGCAAGAACGGGTTGATGCACCCCGCTAAGCGCCGCAGTGGCGACAAGGAACACCGACAAGTGGACGCGGTTGGACACGGGCTGACTCCAGCGAAATCTCTCGCCTCTCGAACACAAGAAACATGCCACGGGAGCTGTCCAACGGTGGCGCGCCACGCGCCACCGGTGCCCTGCACTCAGCGGGGTTTTTCCGAAATCCAGAGGCGGATCTCACCGCGCACAACCACGGTGCCCGCGGTGTCTTCGGCGCGCACCTGTACCACCAGGTCACCTGGCTGCCAGGCTTCGGGGTCAATCTCCGCCGTGGCCGTGATGTCGGTGGTTGCCTTGGCCACGTAGTCGACCGACATGCCCTTGGGTATCCAGCGCAGGTGGGCCGGCACCGACGCCTCGGCGCACGCGCCCATGGCAATTTCCAACAGGTTGCAAATGGCAATGACGTGGACAGTCCTGATGTGGTTCTGCACCGCCCACCGTTTGCGCATCGACACCACACACCGACCAGGCTCAAGCACCTGGATTCGGGGTGTGACCGTGCGAAAGTACGGCGCCCGCCACGCCACGAGCCGCGAGAACAGCCAGCGCCCGAACGGCCACCCGCCCGCGCGGGTCCAGAGTGCCAACACCGGATTGGCCATCGCCTCAGTCCTTGCGCAGGTAGGGGTGCACCACCGGCTCGCGGTGTGACAGAAACCACCGCTTCAGCACGCCCCAGTACCCATCCGACACGAGGTAGTGACCGTTGCCGTCCAGGACCGCGGCGCGATCGTCTCGCCAGCGCGCCGGCAAGGCATACCAGGCCAAGGTCGGATCGCGGTGGTGAACCGCGTGCAGGTTGTTGTTGAGGTAGATCAGACTCATGACCGGCCCGGCCTCGACCACAGCGGTGCGCTCGGCCACACCCGGTGCCGCGCGGTGTTCGATGAACGAGCGGGTCATGATCAGCGACATCCCGGGCCAGGCGACCAAAAACACATAGCCGAGCAACGGCACACCGTTACTCCAGAGCACGGTCAGCACAATTGCGACACCCGCGAGGTGGTGGTACCACGCAACACGAACGCGGGACTCGCCCGCACGGAGCCGCCTCAGCTCGTCGGCCCAGAAACCACACAATGCCAACGGCGGCCCTACCACCCAGCGGCCCAGCACACTTTGGTTCCAGTGCAGCAGTGCGCGTTTCCAGGCCGGCTGGTCGGCAAAATCGCCCGCAGCCAGGTAAAAGCTCTCGGGATCATCGTAGGGGTCGGTCAGGTGGGTGTCGTTGTGGTGCCGAAGATGCGTTTCCTTGTAACGCCGATAGGGTATGAACAGACCGATTGCCGGATACACCAGCGCCTCGTTCAGGCCGGCGCTGCGTGTCGGATGACCGTGCAGGGCCTCGTGTTGCAACGACGAATGGAGCGCGACACACACCACCGCCGGCACGATCACCCACGCCCCCCAACTGGCGTAGCCAATCACGCAGCCAAGCCAGGCGGCATAGCATGCCGACAACACCAGCCAGGTCGGCCATTCGAAGGGCAGTCGATTGTGGGGTCGTGTCATTGGAAGTCCTCCACGTAAGCACGGTGGAACTGCGCATAGCCGGGTGACGTGCACTTTAGCTCGTCACAGACGTGCCGGTGCCAGGCCGGCAAGCGGTGAAAGGGCACACTCGGGAACGCATGGTGCTCGGCGTGGTAGGGCATGTTCCAGGCCAGTCGCCGAACGAGTGCATTGGTGAATGTCGTGCGCGTGTTCTCGAACATATTGGCGACGAACGGGCAGCGCCCGTGTTCGGCGAGCAGGTACAACCTCAGCACCGGCTGCCCGAGCAACAGCGGCACCAACCAGTAGCTCAACAACCAGCCAACGTCGGTCGCCGCGGCGGCGCCGAGCACGGTTGCGTAACACAACAGCAGCAGGCGGGCCTCACGGATGACGGTGCCGCGTCGGTTGGCTGGTAGCCAGTCCGCATGTTCACCGTCGCGGGCATTGCGCAGCACCGTGGCCACGCCCGACGCCAGCACCCGCCAGCCGAGCACGTGCCACAGGTAACGCCATGCCGTGTCCGGCTTCGCCGAGGCCAGCTCCGGGTCACGTTCCGGGTCCTGCGTGTACCGGTGATGCGCGAGGTGAAAATAACGAAACCAGTGCGCCGGGTTGAACAACAGTGCTCCAACGACATTGGCTACCCACTGGTTGGCACGCCGCGACGCAAAGGCGGTAAAGTGCACGCACTCGTGCTGAGCGGTGAACAGAAAGACCAGCAACACGCCGTACACGAAAGTGCAGGCGACGCCGAGTGCGGTGTCCAGCGCGATACCCGGCGCAATGACCGCCATCGCGCCGAGGTGCGTGGCCAATTGAACCGCGCCGGCGCGATCGGATTTGGTCAACAGGCGCTCGCGCTCGCTCGGGCTCAGACGCGCAATGGCGGCCTTGTGATCCGGCGCGGGCGCGGGTGCTGGCATACTGGGCTCGAACTCGGGTCGACGAGGGGAAGACAAGCCTATCGTGCATTCAACCGGCGGTCTGTCCTCGATTCGCCCAATTACGACTTTCGCGACCGGTCGAGCCGGTGCGGGGAGCACTTGTGAAGCCTGAATTCTCACTCGACGGCGGTGCCGCTGCGTGTGCTGCCCTCGGCGTCATCGTGCTCCAGTCCGACGAGTCCCTCGAGCCGGAGCTGCGAACCCTCGCGCTCGGGGACGGGGTGGCCATCTACCACAGCCGGATCCCGAGCGCCGACGACGTCACTCCCGATACGCTGGCGACCATGTCGGCCCATTTGCCGACGGCGGCATCGCTGTTGCCACGCCACGCCGCGTTGCGCGCCATTGCCTACGGTTGCACCTCGGGTGCCACGCTGATCGGGCCCGACACCGTGGCAGAGATGATCCGGTCACACCACCCGACCGCCGCCTGTACCGATCCGATGACCGCGTTGATCACCGTCTGTCGCGCGCGCCAGATCCGGCGACTCGGCCTGCTGACGCCCTACGTCGAATCGGTCAGCGCCGCGATGCGCGAGCACATCATCGCCCACGGGATCGACATCGTTCAGTTTGCCTCTTTCGAGCAGAAGGACGAGGCCGTGGTGGCCCGTATTCGCGAGCAGAGCGTGCTCGACGCACTGTGCGACTTCGACCACGACGGCGTCGATGCGGTTTTTACGTCTTGCACGAACCTGCGCAGCTTTCGCATCATCGCGTTGGCGGAGGCCCAGCTCGGCGTACCCGTGCTGTCGAGCAACCTGGTGCTCGGCTGGCACCTCATGCAGCTCGCCGGCCTCGACACGCAAAACGCCGGCCCGGGCAGTCTGTTCGCCGGCTGAACCGATTACCTGATTCGGAGGGAACCCCCATGCTTCACCCCGTTCGCGCCGTCCTGACCGGGGCGCTGCTGCTCGCCATGCTGCCCGGCATTGCCGGCGAAGCCGACGTGATCAACGCCACCATCACCAAACAGGGCGATCACTTTCGGGTGGACGCCACCATCCGTTCGAACGACACCGGCTGGGACTACTACGCCGATCGGTTCGAAGTGCTTGCCCCCGACGGCACCGTGTTGGGCACGCGCATCCTGCATCACCCCCATGAAAACGAGCAGCCGTTCACCCGCTCGTTGAACCGCCTGACGATTCCCGCCGGCCTGACCCGTGTGCGGGTGCGGGCGCGCATGAAGCCCGACGGCGCCGGTGGCGAGGAAATCACATTGTCGGTGCCGTCACGCTGATCCCGACCACAAAAAAAAGGTTCATCGCGCATTAGCGTGAAGGAAGAGGCAGGCGGTCAATTGGCATAAGGTTGTAAGTGCGACCAAACAGCCGACCAAAAGACCGCCGCCATGCTCGATACTACGTTCCCCGGCCTGAGCTGGGTAGGCTTTGTGCCCTATTCCGCGACATCGGTTGCCGAGCAGTGCTGTGTGATCGAGCTACAGCCCGACCCAGC
>JBCCUP010000008.1 GCA_039196715.1 Pseudomonadota bacterium | reverse complement strand
GGCACAAAAAAGCCCGGTCGTCTACCGGGCTCAATTGAAATTAGTGTGGTAGCCGGTCTACGCGGCTTTGGCAACATCCACAGGCGAGTCTTGCTCAGCCATGTTTGCTATTGCTTGGTCGAACAGATAGTCCAATCGCTCAAAAATTGCCTTGAGCGCCAGCAGATCCGCCATGTTTTCTTCACGCTCAATTTCACGGTTCATCTTTCTCATCTCCCGACGATCACTGATACCCAAATATGCTTTCCGACTTCATGCGCTTCAAGGCCGAGTCGAAATCACTCTGGTTGTCTTGGCTTATCGCCAAGCTCATTCAAGCGCTGAAGCAACGTAGCAGAGAGATGTTTTCTGTGTTTTGTAACTTGGAGTTGGTGGGCGGGAGCACAAAAAAACCCGGCTCGGGGCCGGGTCTTCTCGACTGATTTGTGCCAAGAGCGTGCCAAACGAGAGACAATCCCTTATAAATCAGTGGGTTATTGGTGGAGGCGGGGGGAGTCGAACCCCCGTCCGAAAGCACTCCGCCATCGGTCCTACATGCTTAGTCGATCGATTGTGTTTAACGGGCACCTGCCCGACCGACAGGGCATGGTGTACGCGATCCTCTAAGGGTTTTAGTGGCGCCGCGCGAGGCGAGCTTTGCCACGATCCTGTGAGCTAAGCACCCGGTGAGCCGCACAGGCATGGCCCGCTCCGGGTTAGACCAGACTTAAGTTTCCTTAAGCGGCCAGTGCGTAGTTGTCGTCGTTGGCAACTATAAGGTTTGCAGCGTTTTAACGAGGTCGCTACACCTCGGCATGCACCTCCGGTTTCATCACTCCCGTCGAAGCCAAATGCGCCCCCGGGGGGTACCCGATGTCGGGTCACCTGATCGCAGTATGGGGTCGAATTGCCGGTTTTCAAAGCCCGGGCGGGTCAGGCGCGTTGATTCCGCTGGCGAGCGCGGGCCTCGCGGTGGAAGAGGTAGCCGCCCGCCGCGACGATGATGGCGGCGCCGACACCGGTCCAGGCGTCCGGCACTTCATCGAAAAGGGCGTAGCCGAGGACAGCCGCGTACAGCAGTTTGGTGTACTCCACGTTGCCGACCACGCTCGCTTCGCCGTGGCGCAACGCAGACACGCCGATCCACTGCCCGACGGACGACAACACGCCGATGGCGAGCAGCAGCGCTGCGCCGTGGGCGTCGGGTGTCTGCCACACCCAGGGCATCGGCGCGGCTGCAATGGCGCCGATGCAGATCGACTGCCAGGCGAGCAGCGTGGCGCTTGAGTCGGTCTGCGACAGGCGCCGAACACACACCACGGCCACGGCGGCACCGAGCGCGCCGGCGAGCGCGACCAGGGCGCCGGCGCTCGACAAGCCCGCCACCCCGGGGCGCATGACCACCAACACACCGACAAAGCCGATCGCCACTGCAGCGATGCGGTGGGGCCCCACCGCTTCGCCGAGGCTGGCGCGGGCCAGCAGGGCCACGAAAAACACCTGGGCAAAGCCGAGCGTGATCGCCGTGGAGAGCGGCAACAGGGACAAGGCCCAGATGCTGCAGGACAGGGCCGCGAACGCGCCGAGCAGGCGCACGGCGTGCCAACCCGGAAACCGGGTGTGCAGGCTCGCTGGAAACGCCCGGCTGAGGCTTGGCAGGGTGGTTGCGAACACACACGCCTGACGCACGAACAGGATCTGCAACACGTGGAACTCGGCGATGGCCACCTTCACCAGCGCCGCGGTGGTGGCGAAGCAGGCGGCGGCAATCACGGCGAGGGCGATGCCAAAGGCATTGGGGGTCATCGGTGCGGACTGCAGGTGGAAGTTGGGCCGTTGGCGGTGAACCCTGGCCGCCCGCGAGCGTCATAGCATAGTCTGGATGGGTTCTGCGTTTTTGTGCCGTCGCGGGTCAAAAGGCGGTAATCTGTAGTGTCGAGACGTCTGATCCACTTGGAGAGTAAGCCACAATGCAATCCGCAGCTGTCGAAGCCGCGCTCAACAAGCAGCTCAACGGTGAGCTGTACTCGGCGTACCTGTACCTCGCGATGTCGGCGCGCGCGGAGCGCCTGGGGTTGCCGGGGTTCGGGCACTGGTTCAAATCGCAGTACCACGAAGAGTTGGGGCACGCTGATCGGTTCTACACCTACATCCTCGAGCGCGACGGCGATGTCACCCTTGATGCCATCGGAAAACCGGATCTTGGCAACAACGCGGACACCGCGCTCGGCCTGTTCGAGACCTCGCTGGCGCACGAGCAGTCGATTTCCGATTGCGTTTTCAACCTCAAGGATCTCGCCCGCAAGGAGTCCGACCACGCGACTGACGTGTTCCTCGAGTGGTTCGTGCGCGAGCAGATCGAAGAAGAAGCGAGTGTACGCACGGTGGTCGACCAGCTGAAACTGGTCCAGGGACAGCCGAACGGCTTGTTCATGATCGACCGCGAACTCGCGGTACGGCCCGCCGCCAACGTGATCACCTCCGGTCTCGGCGTCGCACGCGAGTAGTGCTGAACCCGTCGCCGGGCACCCCGGCGGCGAACTCGGTAAAATGGCGGGCTTTCGTCTCGCACGTGAATTCGGCCCCCATGCTCATTATTCCCGGCGGTACCGCGCTGTCCGACTTCCGGGCTGGGTCGCTGCTTGCGCAGTTGCAGGCGGTCGACCCGGCCATTGCGTCGCTTGCAGCGCGCCACGTCTATCTGCTCTCACTCGACAGCGCGTTGCCGGCCGAGGCGCGGTCGCGCTGCGATGCCTTGCTCGACGCCGATTCGACACCCTTGCCTGCCGGTTTGGCGCGCTGGGTGGTGCCCCGCCTCGGCACCCAGTCGCCCTGGTCGTCCAAGGCGACCGACATTTTCTGCAATTGCGGGCTCGGTCAGGTGCAGCGGGTCGAACGCGGCACCGTGTACGCCCTCGACGGCTGGTCCGGCGACAACATGGCCGCTGTCGACGCGCTGTTGCACGACCGCATGACCGAGTCGGTACTCGACGGTGAGACCGAGGCCGCGGGTCTGTTCCTCACCGAAGCCTCACGTGCGCTGGCGCGGGTGCCCGTGTTGGCGCAGGGCAGGCAGGCGATCACGGCTGCCGACGCCGCACTCGGCCTCGCGCTCAGCGACGACGAGATCGACTACCTCGTCGACAACTTCAGCCAACTCGGTCGCGATCCCTCCGACGCCGAATTGATGATGTTTGCACAGGCCAACAGCGAACACTGTCGGCACAAGATCTTCCGCGCCGATTGGGTTATCGACGGCGTGCCGCAGGACGACGGCCTGTTCAACATGATCCGCAACACCCACGCACAGCACGGTGGGCGGGTGTTGAGTGCCTACAGCGACAACGCGGCAGTGCTTGAGGGCTACGCGGCCCAGCGCTTTTTTGCCGACAGCACCGACGGTGTCTACCGCGGTCACGCCGAGCCCGCGCACATCCAGATCAAGGTCGAGACCCACAACCACCCGACCGCAATTGCGCCCTTCGCCGGCGCAGCGACGGGCAGCGGTGGCGAGATCCGCGACGAGGGCGCAACCGGGCTCGGTGCCAAACCGAAGGCTGGACTCTGCGGTTTTGCGGTGTCGAACCTGCGCATCCCGGGTGCCGAGCGTCCGTGGGAGCGCGACTTCGGCAAACCGGCGCGGATTGCCTCGGCCTTCGACATCATGCGGGACGGCCCGCTGGGTGCGGCGGCGTTCAACAACGAGTTCGGTCGCCCGAACCTGACCGGGTACTTCCGCACCTTCGAAGACGAGGTCAGCGTAGGCGGGCGCAGTGCGCTGCGCGGCTACCACAAACCGATCATGATCGCGGGCGGCCTCGGCAACGTGCGGCCGACGCACGCACTGAAGACAGATTTCGATGCCGGCGCCAAACTCGTGGTGCTCGGTGGCCCTGCGATGCTGATCGGCCTCGGTGGCGGGGCTGCGTCGTCGGTGGCCAGCGGCGACAGCGCGGGCGACCTCGATTTTGCGTCGGTGCAGCGCGGCAACCCGGAGATGGAGCGACGCTGCCAGGAGGTCATCGACCGCTGCACCGCGCTCGGCGACGACAACCCGATCGCGTCCATCCACGACGTCGGCGCCGGCGGGCTCTCGAACGCCTTTCCGGAGCTCGTTGACGACTGTGGCCTCGGCGCGCGGTTCGAGCTGCGTGACATCCCCAATGCCGAGCCAGGCCTGTCGCCGCTCGAGATCTGGTGTAACGAGGCCCAGGAGCGCTATGTGCTCGCCATCGCCGACACCGACCTCGCGCGCTTCGAGGCGATTTGCGCGCGTGAGCGCTGTCCGATGGCCGTCGTGGGCGAAGCCACCGCGGCGCAACACCTCGCGTTGACCGACCGACAGACCGGCGATGCGCCTGTCGACATGCCGATGGCGGTGTTGCTCGGCAAGGCGCCGAAGATGACCCGCGACGTGACGCGGTTTGACACCACCGGCACCGCGCTGGACACCGCCTCGATGGCGCTCGGCGAGTCGGCGCGGCGCGTGCTGCAGCTGCCGAGCGTGGCCGCCAAGACCTTCCTTATCACCATCGGCGACCGCAGCATCACGGGCTTGATCGCACGCGATCAGCTCGTCGGGCCCTGGCAGATGCCCGTGGCCGACTGTGCGATTACCCTCAACGACTACGTCGGCACGGCCGGCGAGGCCATGGCGATGGGTGAGCGCCCACCGGTCGCCTTGTTGAATGCGGCGGCCTCGGCTCGCCTGGCCATCGGCGAGGCGTTGAGCAACCTCGCGGTTGCCCCGGTGGGCGACCTCAGCAATGTCAGCCTGTCGGCCAACTGGATGGCAGCGTGCGGGCACCCGGGCGAGGACGCGGCCCTGTTCGACGCGGTCAAGGCCGTGGGCCTCGAACTGTGTCCGGCGCTGGGTGTGAACATCCCGGTCGGCAAGGACTCGCTCTCGATGCGCACCAGCTGGGAGGACGGCGACCGGCGCCACACCCAGACCGCGCCAGTCTCCCTCGTGGCGACGGCGTTCGCACCGGTGCACGACGTGCGCGCCGCCGTGACGCCGCAGATCCACCCGACTGAGGGCAACCGCCTGCTGCTGATCGACCTCGGCAACGGCAAGAACCGCCTCGGTGGCTCGGCCCTCGCGCAAGTCTGGAACCAGCTTGGCGACGAGCCGCCCGACCTCGATCGGCCCCACCAGTTCGTCGCCGCCTTCAACGTCTTGCAGGCCTTGCTCGACGCGGGTCTGCTGCGCGCGGTGCACGACCGCAGCGACGGCGGGCTGTTCGCAACGGTGTGTGAAATGGCCTTTGCCGGCGGCTGTGGCGTCCGTATCGCACTCGATGCGCTCGGCACGGATGCCCACGCCGCGCTCTTCAGTGAGGAGCTTGGCTGGGTTGTGCAAGTCGATGGAGAACACGTGCACACGGTGCTCGACGCCTGTGAGCGTGCCGGTATTGGCAAACTGGTGCACGACATCGGCTCGGCAAACACGACGCGCCAGGTGTGTTTCAGCCACGCCAACGCGGTGATACTCGACGTCTCGCGCGAGGCCGCACTCGCGGACTGGTGGTCAACCAGCCACGCCATGGCGCGCTTGCGTGACAACCCGGTGTGCGCTGACAGCGAGCTGGAAACCGTGATTGATCCGACGGACCCCGGCCAAACGCCACGGCTGCCGGCGACGCATTCCGAGTGGTTTGTGCCGAGTGTGGCAGTCACGCGACCCCGGGTGGCTGTGCTCCGAGAGCAGGGCGTCAACGGCCAGATCGAGATGGCCGCGGCGTTCGACAGAGCCGGCTTTGACGCGGTTGATGTGCACATGAGCGATCTGATTGCCGGTCACGTCGAGCTGGGCAGCGCTCAGGTGCTCGCCGTCTGCGGCGGATTCAGTTATGGCGACGTGCTCGGCGCCGGCGGCGGTTGGGCACGCAGCATTCTCTTCAATGACGCGCTGCGCGACACCTTCGTCGCCTTTTTCGAGCGCAGTGACACCGTGACCCTCGGTGTCTGCAACGGCTGCCAGATGCTGAGCCACCTCAAGTCGCTGATCCCGGGGACCAGCCACTGGCCCCGGTTTGTACGCAACGCGTCGGAGCAATTCGAAGCGCGGGCGTCGATGGTCGAGGTGCAGGACAGCAACAGCGTGCTGCTCGAGGGCATGGCGGGTTGGCAGTTGCCCGTTGCGGTCGCGCACGGCGAGGGCCGAGCGATTTGGCCTGACGGTGCCGACGGTGCCGCCGTGCTGCGTTACGTCGACAACCACGGCGAAGCGACCGAGCGCTACCCGGCCAACCCGAACGGGTCACCCGGTGGCGCGAACGGATTTACCTCCGCCGACGGCCGCGCGACGATCATGATGCCGCACCCCGAACGCGTCTTCCGCAGCATCCAGCTCAGCCACGCCCCCGCCGACTGGCCCGAGGCCAGCCCGTGGTTGCGGTTGTTTCAGAATGCACGCCGTGCTGTGTAGCAGTGGAGTGTATTTGGACTCATTTCGCGCGCTGCCCGCGCGTATGTAATGGTTATGTTTTTTACGCCTCCCTGCGTTTGTCGCGTGTCAACCCTGTGACGTTGCATAGCAATCGACCCGCTTAACGGTCTTTGTCCCCAGAGCCAAAGTAATGTCTTACGTTATGAGGTAGCCCAAATGGGCTAGAGCTCCTGTGTTGACGTTTTTCTCACTGTTCTGCCTTGGCAATACTTGTTAGGGTCAAGACAGATCTGATTTGCAAAGTTGACACACAGGGGTAGGACGGGATGCCACTCACACTACTTTCGAACCGGTTTCCGGGCAGGCCCACGTCTCTAGTTGCGCGGGTAGTTGCGCCGCTGCTCATCGGCGCGCTTGCGCTTGCTGGATGCGCACAACGGCCGCATCTTCAAGTGGACAAAGGTATAGACCCAGCCTACGTGAATAAGAACGTGCGTTTTCGTACGACGTATTATTTTCGTGTAATTGATTTCTGCGGCTCAGACACAGATGGGGAATCCGTCGCAATCGATTCGCTTTACAGATTTCGTATGAGTGGCAAAGCTCATCCAGGACTTTCGCAAGTAAAATTTGAATCGGGTACGTTGACAGCGCAGCAGGTAGACCCGTTTGGTGCCGAAATCGGCTTTGATCCGGAAACACAGAAACATCACTTTTTATCTGCCAGTGAATCCAAAGCCAAGTCTCTCAGAACGTCACTACGCAACCACCTCAGAACACTCAATACGATTGATTCTGATCCGACTGATTCAGCCGTAACCGAGAGTAGAGACGCAATAAAAGCACTAATCAAACAGGATATCGCAGCCTATTCAGCCGATATCTCAGTGCCCGTTGCAACGATTGAGGCTGGCAGATCGGGATCGCCCGTCCAAATCGCACAACAATTTCGCGAGGGCGAGCGACTCCGCTTACGGCGCAGGGTCGCCGAAGTGAACGAGTTGGTAGATTTACTGGCTACTGTCCATCAGGAGGCGAATGAGTTTCAAACGTTTAAAACGGAAGTCCATACCGATAGTTCAAAAAAAGCCTGGCATGACTTACAGGTTGATCTAGAACGGACTCGCTTGAGTTCTGCGTACAAAGGCTTGTCGACACGAATCTCGGGACTGCAGTCGCATACGGGAATCGACGAATGGGGATTTGCTAAGCAGCTTCCGAGTCTAGTCAGGGATATTGGGAGCAGCTTTAATAAATCTGAGTGGAAAGACCAACAAGAAGAGCGTATGCGCGAAGAATTGCGACAACAGGTAACCGAGTTGCTAATCGAGAGCGGTGAGAAAGGTCGACAGATGTGGTTGCCAGGTTTACTCAAAGCTCTTCCGGAAAATAAATGGGTTAAGGAAGCGGATGATGTTGTAAACGATCTGCTAATGAAATCTACTATTGATCCTAGCTTGCTATTAGTTGAGTCGCCTGCAGAACTGAACTGCGGCAACGCGACTCGAGGGTTTCAAATTCTCGGTCCTGAAGGGTGGCGAACTTTTGACCAGGACGAGCGGTTACTTTTAGCCATGACAACCAGTGCCAAGCCGCTGATCCAGAGCATGCAGGCTTTTTCGAGCCGTGTCGAAGCCAGTCGAGGCGTTGACGCACGGGATGTAGACTTGGCGTTGGCAACCAGCCGACAAGAGATTGCACAATTCAGAGCTGAACTGGAGAGCGCTGCGAGCGGAAAATACAACACTGATACCGAACAGATTAACGCCATTAGAATGCTACTTGACAGTCGCAAAGAAAAAAGTGAGGCCCTCAAAGATGAGAATGGCTCCGCAACAACGGGGGATTCACCATGAACTGGTGTCGCCTGCTGTTTGCTCTTTCTTTTGTTGGCATGGTGTCAGCGTGCGGCAGTACTGTTCCGGCGTTGAAAGACTCAGTGAGCGAAAACAACCCGTTTTCAGCGTCGGGTGCGTCCTTACGGGTGGCTGTTGATGTGTACAAAGGCGGGCTAGGCACTTCCGAGCGTGATGTCAGCGAAGCGAGGCTGGCTGGTCTTATTGCCACCGCGAAGTCGATCTTCCCGCGTTTTCGTCAGACAGTGAGATTTAAGTCTGGTACGAGGATTATTTTGCCGTGGGGCGGTGAAAACTGTGAGGTGGTTTTTTCTACCGGCTCTGGTGCGTCGCGACACAATGCGGGGGGATGTGAAACCCTGTTAGGGCTTAGTGATTCTTACGACGAGCTGGCAAATCAAGTCAGATTCTTAGAGGTCGTTGACAGCAATGGGCTACTTAGCTTCGCACACCAGGCATCCAATCTGGCCGTGCTCTATGCTCGAGTTGTTTTGGAAGGCAGGGGGCGTCGGGACATCGGTAAAGCGTCGGCTCGCCGTTTGTTAGCGATTGCAAATTCACTGCGTTTTATTGCAGATCAGCTGGACGTCGCGGTAAATTTTGGTCACTTGGCCGCGCACAATATTCCGCTTAGTGCGCAGTTGCGAGCCACAAGCACGGAAAATTTTACCGACTTGTATGGCTGGCACAGCCTCGCTGCAAGTCGGCTGGAAAATATATCTTGGAAAGGTATTTTGAGTAGTTTTTCGACCAGCGGTATTCGGACCGACCGCGATGCTGCAGTTGCGCTGAAAATGTTGGACGAACGGAATTATTGGGAGAATATCAACCAGGTATATGCCAGTGGTCAGGGCGAATTCAGTGTTGCGTTGATAAAAGACGCTATTGGAAACTGGAATGTGAAACATTTTGCCAACGATCCGAGTGAGCTGCTAGAAGCGCAACAGAAGTTGGCCGTAAGCGCAGTCGAACTACTCGCCAGAAACCAGTTGCCAGGCGCTCGGGAGCTCAGTTCTGCGCAACAAGTGCTGGATTGGGCCAAAGGCAGTTCAACCGGTGCTGCTAGCTTTGAAGCGGATGACCGGATTGTCGCGCGCTTGGATGATCTACGTGCCGAAAACATAGAGAGTGTTTTCACAGCACTCGAGGCTACATCAAACGCGTGGCAAGACCTCGATGCGCTGAAAATGGCTGCTGATCAGTGCGGCATCGAATCAGCTTCGCGTAGAGATCAAGCCCTAAAAGAGCAGGGACGATTGGAAAGTGAACGTAGCGCTGCACAAGAATCGCTCGAAGCTCTATTGCAAGCGGATGCAGATACATCTGGCGAGGCGGAAGTTGACACAGATGGCGCTGCTGCTCGAGCGGCTATCGCAGAAAAATTACAGCAAAGAGATGATCTTGATGCGGCGCTTCGGCAGCTTGATAAGCAAATCAAAGCAGAGGACGCCGTCTGCGATGGGCCGGACAACGCGTATACCGAAGAAAAACTAGCTCGATCTCAGGCATTTGAAATATTTTATAATAGCGTGCGCCAACAACTGGCGGAGAGTGCGCGTGTATTGAGTGCTGTCGAGTCGCAGCACGCTGAGCAGAAATCCGAATTGGAGATCAAATAGGAAAAAATTGAATACTGTTCATCGCATCGCCAATTTGGAGCGGTTTAAATTTTCGGCATTTATCATTGGCTGCTGGTTGCACGCGAGTATGCTCTGATCCGAGGCAACGGAATCAGCTTGGGCGATCAAAACGATTTTTCCATCTGTGTGAGGGCGCAAGCCTGGGCAAATAAAATTGTATGAGCACATGCAGTAAGGCGATTTTTCACATTACGACCACGTTGAGCGATGGGTTGTTATGAACAAAGACTGGCGTGCGGTCGGTGCCCGTTGTTGTCGCGGTGATGCTTGTGAAGAAATGCTCGTGCCCGCTGGGCTGGGTGGTTTCTGGCGTCGCCTGAGCGCAACCTCTCAACACTGGCTAGAAGACGCGCTTCGCGTTGCCGCTGGTCTGCGGTATGCAGGTACGCGCTCGGCTGCACAACAGGCCCAGACTGCGACACAACCGAGTAAATCGCCTGCATTGGTCGCAGCTACCGTTGTCGATGGACAGCCGTTTCATAGGCATGCTATCCCGCAATCTCTCGTGTGGACTGGCAGTGACGGCGCAGTGAGACGATTCGATGCACCGTTGCCGCAGATTACCGGCGTGGACTGACCGCAAAACGGCTGGACGCACTATCCAGCTCGGGTACGCGACTGTGTTGGAAGCGCGCACGCCACGTGGGGGGGATGCAGCTTGAAACATCAAGTGAGCCTGGTGCTTCCGTGACGGACACGATTTGCAAGCGGAAGCACCCGACATGAATCCATTGACTGAGAGATGTTGATGAGGCGTTTTGGCGTGTAGTCATACGGGTCACTTTGGTGTGTAGGAGCGAGTTACACAACAGCACCGAGGTGGGTGTTTCGATTACATAGCCTACTAAGAAATCACATCTGGGGCTCATGTTACCCGACGATTCGTCAGATGTGGAATGCGGACTTTTACCAGGTAACCACATCGCATTCTCGTTGCTTTTCATCTCTAAACCCTCCAGTGCTCCTCGGCTCGTGATAGCGGTTGATGTCTAGAACAGATGGGAGAGGTGGAAAGCGCGAGAGGTTTCTGTCGACCAGTGACGTGCGGTGTCTCTCACCATGGATCACGCCAGTGATTTCTGATGAAATGGAGCGGTTTTTTTTGCGTTGGGCTCGCATGACAGTTTCTGGTGATACTACTGGTTTATCTGTTGCGGAGCGCGCCTACACGCGGCTACGCGACGACGTCTTCACGGGCGTCCTGGCACCGGGCGCGCGGCTGAAACTGGACCAGCTAAAGGCCACGTACGGGGTCAGCATCACCACGTTGCGCGAGGTGTTGGGGCGGCTGGTGATGCAGGGCTTTGTCGAGGCGGAGGGCAACCGGGGTTTCGCCGTGGCGCCGGTGTCGCGCACCGAACTGCGCGAGGTCGGCGAGTTGCGTATTCTTCTGGAGAACCACGCGCTGCGACTCGCATTTGCGGCCGGCGATGTCGACTGGGAGGCCCGGGTGCTCGCGGCGCACCACCGACTGAAGCATTCGGAGGCAGCGGTGATCGCCGGTGACGACAGCCAGCGACTTCGGTGGAAGCGCGACGATATCGCGTTTCACCAGGCCCTGATCAGCGCCTGCGGGTCGGCGACGCTCATGCACACGTATGCGCAGGTGTTTGATCGCTACTTGCGCTACCAGATGCTGGCACTGACCAGCCGCGGTGAGGGCACGGCAAACGACCACGCGACCTTGATGCAGCAGGCGTTGGACCGGGACATCGAGGGCGCGCAATCGACGCTCTCACGGCACGTGGCGGTCGGTATCGAACACGCGATCGACGCGGGCACCTTGCCCGACGCGTGATCCCCGCGCAGCACCACGCGCCGTACCTCGACAGGGTCAGTGCTGGCTATTCGTTGGGGCTTGCTGTTCGTTGGCGGCTGCCGCAGCCTTGATCCGTTCAATCACGCGCAGGGTTTCGAGGCCCTCTCGACCGGAGACCAGCGGCGCTTCGTCGCCGCGAATCACGCGACTGAAGTGCGCGATCTGGCGCTGCAACGGCTCGTCGAATGCGATCGGGTAGCGGGTCCGTTGGATCGGCGCCCACCAGCTCGGTGGCTGCTCGCCGTAGTGCCAGTGGTTCAGGTCGGGCAGTGACAGCGAGCCACTTTTGCCGCCAATCAGGTAGCAGAAGCCGTCGGTGGCGGGGTAAGCCGGGTTCTCGCGCGCGCTGAGTTCCCAGCTCCAGGGAGCTGGAACGGTGTCGGTCACGCTCAGGGTCGCGAGGGCGCCATTGGCGAAGCGCAACAGTGCCCCCGCCGTTTCCTCCACGTCAAAGCCCCGGCCGTGGCGGCTGTGCAGGGCGTGCACATCGACCACCTCGCCGCACAGATGGCGCAACAGGTCGACGTCGTGGATCAGGTTGATGAAGACCGGGCCGGCGCCACTGTCTCGACGCCATGCAGCGTCGAAGTAGTCGTCCGGCTTGTAGAGCCAGCACTGTGCGTGTACGACCTGGATCTCACCGAGGCTGCCCGCGTCGATCAGGGCTTTGGCCTGCTCGATCAGCGGGTTGTGTCGGCGGTGGTGGCCGACCAGCAACGGCACGCCGGTGGCGTCGCTGGCGGCTACCATGGCCGCGGCGTCCTCGGTGGTCGAGGCGATCGGCTTCTCCACCAGCGTGGGCACCCCGGCGCGCAGGGCGCACTCGGTCGTTTCGCGGTGAAGTTGGTTCGGTGTTGCGTTGATCAGCCCGTCGGGGCGGTCGGCGCGCAGGCACGCGTCGAGTCGCGTGAAGTGCGGTACGCCGCAGTCGGCTGCGAGTGGCTGGCTCAGTGGGTCCGGGTCGATGATCGCGTGCAGCTGCCCGGACGCGTGCAGCAGCGCAGCGTGCCGCCGGCCAACCAGTCCGGCGCCGAGCACGGCGATGCGGGGTCGGTGAGGCGGTGTCATTCGGTAGCTCGGGAGGGCGAAATCGAGGCTCGCAGCATAGCCAATCCAAGGCCTATCGCAAAATAATATGACGAAAAACAAATTATCGTACGATCAACACTCAAGTGCGGTGTCACCGTCCCGCTGCCCGTGGGTGATTCGGACTGGTTTGCCGGTCGCGTGCCCGGTTCGTCGCAGCCACGGGTGTTGCCGCCGGGGCACCCCGGCAGCGGTATCAGGGTGATCAGGCTGCGACGTCGATGAACTCGCCCGTGTCGGTGTCGGCGGTGCCGTAGGCGTCGACGGCTTGCTTCGCCTTGTGACCGAGGTCGGCCGGTGCGTTGCCGGCGATGGCGTCCGTCTCGCGGTCCCGGTCCGCCCGGTCATCGGCCTCGGCCGGCTGGGCCCGCGCTTCGAAGTGCTCCTTCATGATGGCCATGCGCGCCTGTGCCGCCTTCTGTGCGGCGTCGGCCGCCACGCGCATGTCCTGCGTCGAGGGCTCGGCGGGGGCGAGGGCCGCGCGTTGCACCACCTGCATCTTCGCCAGGGTCGCTTGCGGGTCATCCGGCACCACCGCCGTGTCGATGCCCACTTCACCCCCAATCGCGTAGCGGCGGCCGTCCGGGCCGGTCTGGTAGCTGTAATTCGGGCCGTAGGTCGAATACGGCCCAGCGGCGACCAGATGGGCTTGTTCGTGTGCGCGCACTTCGCGGTCGCGTGCGCTGAGCTCGCGCACCTGTTGCGACTCCGCGCTGTTCGGGTCCTTGAGTGCCTCCTGGGTCGACTGTGCGGTGTCCGACTCTCCGTCAGAGGACTCGCCGTCGCGCGCCCGTTCGGGTTTGGTGCCCTGCGCGCTGCGCTCGGCCGTTGGACCGGCGTCGAGTGGCGCATCCGCGCGGCCGGCGCGCGGGTCCGAGCCCACCGGATCGGCGTGTTGGGCGGCGTGCACGGCACGCGGTGAGATCGGGCGTTCCGAGCCCGGGACAACGGGGCGATCTGCGGCTGTTTCCGTCGCTGGATCCAGGGGCAGGTACACGGCCGGTGACGCGTTACGGATCGATTCGAGCATATCCGTCCCTCCTGTTACGCGGTCTCAGAGGGAGCAGCGGCAGGCTGCGCCGGAGCTTGAGGTCGGACCGGCAACCCCGTGCCGTTGCGGGTTATTACCTAGGCTTGGAACACTGCAAGGCCGGTGTGGTCTAGGCTGGTAGAACCCAGGGAGCGAAAACCATGAAACGACCGTTTGGCGTGCGCATCGCATCGCATGAGATCACCCCGGAGCCGGTGTTCTGGCAGCGCCGCCGGTTGCTGCAATCGGCAGCGGCACTCGGTGCGGCCGGGCTCGTCGGGTGCGGCGTCGACAGCGCGGAGGCCGAATCCCGCACCGACGCGGCGGCACCCAACGCGGTGCGGCCCCTCGAGGTGAGCGGTTCGGTCGACCACGCACCGGGCGAGACCTGGACGCCCGAGGAACTGGTCACCTCCTACAACAACTTCTACGAACTCGGGCTCGACAAGACCGACCCGGCCAAGAACGCCGCCTGGCTCAAGACCGCGAACTGGCAGGTCACCGTCGGGGGCGCCTGCGCCAAGCCCGGTACGGTCGGTGTCGAGAACCTGATCGATTTCAACGCCCTCGAGGAGCGGATCTACCGGCTGCGCTGCGTCGAGGCCTGGTCAATGGTGGTGCCCTGGGTTGGCGTGCCGCTCGCGGACGTGCTCAAGCCCTTCGAGCCGCTGAGCAACGCCAAGTACGTGCGCTTCGACACCATTCTCGACCCGGACAACCTCAAGGGTCAGCGCTCCGGCATCCTCGACTGGCCCTACACCGAGGGGCTGCGGATGGACGAGGCGATGCACCCACTGAGCCTCATGGCGGTCGGCCTCTACGGCAAGACGCTGCCCGCCCAGAACGGTGCGCCGCTGCGGCTGGTCGTGCCCTGGAAATACGGGTTCAAAAGCATCAAGTCGATCGTGCGGATCGAATTTGTTGAACAGGAACCGCCGACAAGCTGGAACCTGTCGGCGCCGCACGAGTACGGCTTCTATGCCAACGTCAATCCGGCCGTCTCGCACCCGCGCTGGAGCCAGGCGCGCGAGCGCCGAATCGACGGCAAGGTGCTCTCGCCGAAGATCGACACCCTGGCGTTCAATGGCTACGCCGACGCGGTGGCGGGCTTGTACGCCGGCATGGACTTGCGCCGGTCGTTCTGAGTCAGGTCGCTGTGCCGCCGGCCCAGAAGGTGGCTGCGCGGGCCAGGTCCTCGGGCGTGCCGAGGTCCAGCAATGGGGTGTCGAAATGCACCGCGTCCACCGCCAGCCCGGCGGCGATCGCCGCCTGGATCTCGTGCCCGAGGTACCGCTCCGCCGCACGGTGCGTGGGCGGTGCGGGCGGCGGCTGCGCGAGCAGGAAGCGGGTGAAACGCGGTTGCCAGACAGCGAGAATCCAGCCGTGCGTCCCGCCGGGTGAGGTCGATTTGATGTCAATGCGCGCCACGCGGCCACGCGCGTCCGTCACCACCACATCGACTTTGTCAGGCCGGTCGGTTTCGAAACAGCCGAGGCTGAGGTCGGCGCCGCTGCGGTGGTGGTGTGTGTGCAACGCCGCCAACGCGGACGCGTCGCGGAACTGCATGTCAGGAAAGCCGAGCGCGAGGGTGCCTCGGTCGAGAGCGAGGGTCGGGGCGGCAAGGGCGCGGCGCAGGGTGTCGAGCGTGCTGCCGGTCGCCGGGAGCGTGTGGTAGTGCAGCGGCAGGCCGTTGTACGCGTCGCCGTAGTGCCGGCGAATGTCCTCGCCTGCGTCGCGAATCAGCCAGAGTGCGTGCGCGGTGTCGGCGGCCACAGCGGCGTCGAGCAGGGCATCGGCTGCGGCCCGATCCGGGGCGATCGGCATGCAGGCCTTGCTGCGGCCCCCGAGGGCCGGGAGGCGCGTGGCGTGGCCCGCCGCGGGCAGGAGCAGGATCATGGGCGCGCGACAGTGGGCCCGGTGGGTGATGTCATGCGGGGCGGGTCTCCGCGCGGGTGGTGTATCAACAGGGTGGCACAATGAAATCCAATACGCGCAACGCGCTCGGCAAAACCGCTGTTTTCTCGCTGGCGAGCCTGCCGTTTCTCGACGGCCTCTGGCGAATCAACAGCGGCACGCGGCTCGGCGGCAACCCGGTCGAGACCCTCGAGCATCTCAGCGGCGAGTGGGCGATCTACCTGCTGCTCGCCACGCTCGCGATCACCCCGGCGCGGCAACTGCTGGGCTGGCGGTGGCCACTCAAGGTCCGGCGTATGCTCGGCCTGTTCAGCGCCTTCTACGTGGCCTTGCACATCGCCTGTTACCTCTGGCTCGACCTCGGTTTCGCCTGGGATGAGGTCTGGCGGGAGCTGACCGGCCGCCCGACGATCACCGTCGGCGCGGTGGCCGCGCTCGGCATGACGCTGCTGGCGCTGACCTCGCCGAAAATCGCGGTCCGAAAACTCGGTCGCCGGTGGGTGCCACTGCACCGAAGCGTCTACCTCGTGGCCGTGCTCGCGGTGGTGCACGTCGCCTGGAAAGGCAAGGACGGTGACGAGGTGGCGCTGCTCTACGGTGTGCTGCTGATCGCTTTGTTGCTGCCACGATTTGGCACTGTGCTGAAACGCGGCTGAAAAAAAACGCCCCGCAGCGGCGGGGCGTCCTGTGCGGCGGCGGAGATCTCAGCCAAGCAGGTCCTGGACCGTGTCGCGCTCTTCGATGAGCTCCTGCTGCGAGGCGAGCATCTTCTCGCGAATCGCGTCCGACACCTCAAGGTCCTGGACGATGCTGTACTCGCCGTCGCGGATGGTCACCGGGTAGGAGTAGACCAGACCTTCTTCGATGCCGTAGCTGCCATCGGACGGCACCGACATGCTCACCCAGTCGCCCTCGGGTGTGCCCAGGACCCAGCTGCGCATGTGGTCGACCACGGCGCTGCCCGCCGAGGCGGCCGAGGAGCTGCCGCGGGCGGCGATCACGGCGGCGCCACGTTTGGCGACGGTGGGGATGAAGTCGTCCATGGCCCAGGCCGCGTCCACCAGCCCGGGCGCGGGGTCGCCGCCGACGGTGCAGTGGCTGATGTCGGGCACCTGGGTGGTGGAGTGG
Source organism: Pseudomonadota bacterium (assembly GCA_039196715.1). NCBI lineage: Bacteria > Pseudomonadati > Pseudomonadota > Pseudomonadota bacterium. The sequence continues at coordinate 72,554 of JBCCUP010000008.1, read as the reverse complement.
TTGCCCCAGATGATCATCCGCTCGATGTCGCTGACGGCCTTGCCGGTCTTGGCCGCGAGCTGGCTCAACGCGCGGTTGTGGTCCAGGCGGGTCAGTGCGGTGATGTTGCGCGGGTTGATGTCCGGGCAGTTGGCCTTGAGGATGTAGGCGTTGGTGTTGGCCGGGTTGCCGACCACACACACCTTGACGTCTTTCTTCGCGTTGGCGTTCAACGCCGCGCCGAGGCCGGAGAAGATCTTGCCGTTGTCGGTCAGCAGGTCCTTGCGCTCCATACCGGGGCCGCGCGGCTTGGCCCCAACGAACAGGGCGGCGTCGACGTCCTTGAAGGCGGTCGCCGGGTCGTCGGTGCACACGACGCCCTGCAACAGCGGGAAGGCGCAGTCGTCGAGCTCCATTTTGACTGCCTCGAGCACGCCGAGCGCCGGGGTGATCTCGAGCAACTGCAGAATCACGGGCTGGTCGTCGCCGTACATCTGACCGGCGGCAATCCGGAACAGCAGGGCGTAGCAGATCTGACCTGCGGCGCCGGTCACGGCGATACGAACAGGTGATTTCATAGCGGGGGTCCTCGTCAATGTGGGCCTGGGGCGTCGAGTGCGTTGCGGGAGCCTGTGTTGCAGTGCACGCAACGCCAAGCACATCGGATGTTAACACAGCACTTTTGGCACCGCCGAAAGTGCGCAAGTGCGCTGAAAACGCCACTGCCGTGCGCTCTGGTTCGGGCGCCGGGGTGCAGTGGTGTACCATTGCGCACCGCAACCGAACCGACCGAACGGCCCGATGCACTGCCCCTTCTGCGCCGCACCCGACACCAAGGTGGTGGACTCGCGGCTGGTCGCCGACACCAACCAGATTCGCCGCCGGCGCGAGTGCGTGCGCTGCGGCGAACGGTACACCACCTACGAATCGGTCGAACTGAACCTGCCCCGGGTCGTCAAGACCAACGGCGAGCGCGAAACCTTCGACGAGGGCAAGTTGCGCGGAGGCATGCAACGGGCCCTGGAAAAACGGCCGGTGAGCGCACAGGCGTTGGAGGCGGCGGTCAGCCACATCGCCCACCGCGCCATGGTGTCGGGTGAGCGCGAAGTGCCGGCCCGCCGGATCGGCGAGTGGGTCATGGACGAGTTGCGCGAGCTCGACCAGGTCGCTTACGTGCGATTCGCATCGGTGTACCGCAGCTTCGAGGACGTCAACGCCTTTCGCGAGGAGATCGAGCGGCTCGAACGCGAGCCCACCGCGGCCGAGCGCCGCGACCAGCTGCCCTTGCTCGACGAGGCCGGTCAGGGGGGCGTGGGCGCCCGGCCCGAGCGTGCGGGCGGACGCCGCAACCGCGCACCATGACAGCACACGACGCCGCGCACATGGCGCGGGCGCTCGCCGCGGCCGAGACGGCGCGCTTTCGAGCGGCGCCGAACCCGGCAGTTGGCTGCGTGATTGCGCGGGGCGAGACCGTGATCGCCACCGGGGCAACCGGGCCGGTGGGCACGGCGCACGCCGAGGCGCGGGCGTTGGCCGCAGCCGGTGAGGCTGCGCGGGGTGCGACCGCCTACGTGACACTCGAGCCCTGCAACCACCACGGTCGCACGCCGCCGTGCGCCGACGCCCTGATCGACGCCGGTGTGGCCCGTGTGGTCGTCGCCACCGCGGACCCGAATCCGCTCGCGGCGGGCGGCCTCGCGCGCCTGCGGGCGGCCGGCGTCGAGGTGCACGTCGGCACCGCCGAGGCCGAGGCCCGCTGGCAACTGCGCGGCTTCCTCAGCCGTGTGACCCGCAATCGGCCCTGGGTTCGTCTCAAAGTGGCGGCGAGCCTCGACGGCCGCACGGCCATGGCGTCAGGCGAGAGCCAGTGGATCACCGGGTCGGCGGCGCGCGCGGACGTCCAGTGGCTGCGCGCCGAGAGCGATTGCGTACTGACCGGCATCGGCACGCTGCTCGCGGACGACCCGGCGATGACCGTGCGCCTGGCGCCGGACGCGCTCGGGGTCGACACCGTGGAGCAGCCGTTGCGGGTGCTGGTCGACTCCCGGTTGCGCTGCCCGGCCGGGGCACGCTGGTTGCGGGAGCCTGGACGGACGCTCATCTACTCGGGTGCCAACGCCGCGTCGCACAGCTTGCCCGCCGAGGTGGTGCAGATGCCCTTGGTTTCGGCGCGGGTCGAGCTTGGCGCGGTGCTTGCCGATCTCGCTCGACGCGAGGTGAACCTGGTGCACCTCGAGGCCGGTGCCACCCTGGCCGGCGCTGCGGTGCAGGCGGGTGTGGTCGACGAGCTGGTGGTCTACGTCGCACCGACCTTGCTCGGCGACGCGGCGCGTCCGCTCGCGGTGCTGCCTGGGCTCGCCGAGCTCGCCGGTGCGCCGCGCTTCACAGTTCGCGAGGTCTCGCAGATCGGCGAGGACCTGCGCGTGGTACTAATACCGACAGGTGCGGCCTGAGTGCCCGCCTGAACCGGAGAATGTGATGTCTACGATTGTGGTCGTGCAGAAAGGGCACGACGCGTGTATTGCCGCTGACAGCCTGACCAGTTTCGGCGACCAGACCCTGGGCGCTCAGTACGATCGGAACAGCGACAAGATCCAGAAGATTCACAACAGCTACTTCGGCATCGTCGGCAGCGCAGCGCACGCGTTGGTGGTGGAGTCGGCGCTGAAACGCGCCGGCAACACCGCGCGGCTGAACTCCCGCGTCGAGATTTTCCAGACGCTGATCAAGTTGCACAAATCGCTCAAGGAAGACTATTTCCTGAACCCCTCGGAGTCCGAGGAGGACCCTTACGAATCGATCCGCTTCGACGCGGTGCTGGTCAACGCGCACGGGATATTCGGCGTGTATTCGCTGCGCGAGGTGTACCAATACCAGCGCTTCTGGGCGATTGGCGCCGGTGCCGACTACGCCCTCGGTGCGATGCACGCGCTCTATGACCGGCTCGAGTCGGCCGAAGCCATCGCCCGCGCCGCCATCGAGGCGAGTGCGGAATTCAACAACGCAACGGCCTTGCCTCTGACCCTGCAGACGGTCAAGGTGCTGGAGAAGGACTGACCATGTTCACAGGCATCATTCAAGCGCTTGGCCAGATCGCAAGCCAGACGCCTGCAGGTGGCGACCTGCGGCTCGGTGTGGCGCTCGGTGCGCTCGCCGAGGAGACCATCGCCCTCGGCGACAGCGTGGCGGTCAACGGTGTCTGCCTGACGGCGATCGCCCTCGACGGCGGCGTGATGCTCGCCGATGTGTCGAACGAGACCCTCAAACTGACCAGCCTCGGACAGCTCGGCGTCGGCGACCCGGTGAACCTCGAACTCGCCCTGACCCCGAGCAGTCGCCTGGGTGGCCACATCGTCAGTGGCCACGTCGACGGGCTCGGTGCAGTGGCGCGCCGCTACCCTGACGGCCGTTCGGAGCGCTTTCACTTCGACGCGCCGCCCGAGCTCATGCCCTACATCGCGCCCAAGGGCTCGATCACGATCGATGGCACCAGCCTCACGGTCAATGGCGTGACTGGAGACGGCTTCGATGTGAACATCGTGCCGCACACCCTGGCGAACACCGTCATGGGACAGTACAAGACCGGATCCCTTGTCAACCTCGAAGTCGATGTCGTCGCGCGTTACATCGAGCGCCTGCTGACCACCGGACGGCACACGCCGGGTGGCCTGACCGAGGAGTGGTTGGCGGAATCCGGACTGGTGCCGCCGAACGCCGGGTGACCGTCAGGCCCGGTCTGCGCTGCGCGCTCGCCGTTCCCGGGCCAACACGTAGAGGCTTGCACCGACGATGGTCAGCGCCCCACAGACCGTGTAGGCGTCCGGCACGTCGCCGAACGCCACGAAGCCGACCCCGATCGCAAACACCATGATGCTGAAATTGAACGGTTGCAGGGTGCTGGCTGGCGCGCGTGTCAGGGCGGCCACCAACAACATGTGGCCGACCAGGCTGGTGCCGCTGAGCGCGAACATCCAGAGTGCATCAACCGGTGTCGGCCAGATCCAGGGGCCGCCGACCGGCGCAAGCGGGACAAGCACACTGCCGACCAGTGCCATGTACAGCAGGTTGGTCTCGAAGTGTTCTCGGTCGCTCAACAAGCGGGTCAGCAGCTGGTAACCGCACCACATCAACATCGCCGACAGGATCAACACCGTGCCGGGCGCCAGCGTGATCGCACCCGGTCGTATGATCAGGAGGGCGCCGCCGAAGCCGACAATGACGCTGGCGATGCGGCGCCAGCCGACGCGCTCGCCCAACACCGGCACCGCGAGCAACGTGACAACCAGCGGGTAGAGTGCGAACAGGGCGTGCGCCTCCGCCAGAGTGATCGTGGTCAGCGCCGAAGCGAACACCACGATCTCGAGACACCACAGCGCCGACCGGCAGAGTTGCCGCGGCAGATCGCGTGAACGCAAGGCGGTCCGAAGGCCGATCTGCCGGTGGGCGAACCACAACGTGAACACCAGGAACGTCCACATCCGCACCGAGACGAACTCGGTGACGGGGTAGTGCTGGCCCAGGTGTTTGGAAATTCCGTCGCCAACGGCGAGAATGGCGGACGCCAACAGGACCTGGGCGATTGCGACGGTGTGGGTGTGCAGCGGCATGAGGGCGTCCGGCGCGCGCCGACTGCGCGCTCGCCTGACAGTGTAGTGGCGAATGGGCTGGGTGTTGGTGGGTGTAACAGACTTGGCTTGTGGTGGTGCAATGAACGACAGGGAAGTGGGCGCGCGAGCACGCGCGTTGCGTGTGGCTGTGGTGGGGCTCGGCTATTTCAGCCAGTTTCACCTGCAGGCCTGGGCAGCCAACGGTGACGTCGAACTCGTCGGCGTGTGCGATCAACAGGCCGAGGTTGCCGAGCGGGTCGGCGAGGCACACGGCGTCCCACACGCCCTCGGCCTCGAGGGATTGCCCGCGGCGAGTGGGCTCGACATCGTCGACATCATCGCGCCACCGGTGGCTCACCTCGCGCTGGTTCGCCAGTCGCTCGCACCCGGTCGGCTGGTGATCTGTCAGAAGCCGTTCTGTGAGTCCATTGCCGAAGCCGAAACCCTGCTCGCAGAGGCCGACGCGGTCGGGGCCCGCATCGTGATCCACGAAAACTTCCGTTTTCAACCCTGGCACCGCGAGGTGCACGATGTCCTGAAGACCGGCGTGTTGGGCCAGGTGTACCAGGCGCGGTTTGCCTTGCGGCCGGGTGACGGTCAGGGTCCTGACGCCTACCTCGCGCGCCAACCGGCGTTCCAGCGGATGCCGAAGCTGCTGATCCACGAGACCGGGGTTCACTTCGTCGACCTGTTTCGGTGGTGGTTTGGCGAGATTGACTCGGTCTACGCGGACCTGCGCCGGCTCAACCCGGTGATCGCGGGCGAGGATGCGGGTCTCTTGATCATGCACCACGCTGACGGCGTGCAGAGCGTGTTCGACGGCAACCGCCTGGCCGACCACGCGGCCGCAAACCGCCGCCACACCATGGGCGAGCTCGTCATCGAGGGCTCGCAGGGAGAGTTGCGCCTCGATGGCGATGGACTGCTCTTCCGGCGAGCGTACGGTGCCCAGGACTGGGTTGCGGTGCCGGTCACACGGCCGGTCGACGACACCCAGTTCGGCGGCGGTTGCGTCGCGGCGCTGATCAACCACGCGGTCGCCGCGCACCGCCTCGGACAACCGCCTGAAAACGCGTTGGCGGAGTACCTGCCGGTGATGCGTGCCACCGAGGCGGCGTACACCTCGGCGGCGGAAGGCCGGCGTGTGGCGCTCGCAGGTTGACACGGCGGAGCGCGTTGTCCGCGGCACCCCGTCCGCTGTCGCTGCACGTGGGTCCGTGTGGCCCAGGTGCCTGTCGCAGGGTAGAGTGGTAACCGGCCCCTCACTCTTCGTCATGCTGTAGATGCGCACGCCGAGCCTTCCACGCCCCTCTGTGCCCCGGTGGCTCACCAACGGCAAAGTGCACACCGTGGTCGGCGGTCTGCCGCTGCGGACAACGTGGGTGCGGCGGCGCGCCGCGGCGTTGCTCGCCGCCTCTGTGCCGCTCACCCTCGACGCCGGTGCGGGGGTTCGGCTCAACGCCTTTCGGTCGGCGGGTGAGGGCGGTGCGCGGGTCGTCCTGATCCACGGCTGGGAGGGCGACGCGCACTCACGCTACCTGCTTTCGACCGCCGACGCCCTGCACCGCGCTGGCCACGAGGTGGTGCGCTTGCAGTTGCGCGACCACGGCGAGAACCACGCGCTCAACGAGGGGCCCTTCCTCGGCAGCGAGCACGGTGAAGTGCTCCGCGCGCTCGCCGACCTGCAGCGCCAGCTGCCCGCACAGTGCACCTGCGTTGTTGGCTACTCGCTCGGCGGCAATTTCGCTGTGCGACTGGCGGTGCACGCCCCGGCGGCGGCGCTTGACCTGCGCGCAGTGCTCGCGATCTGCCCGCCGGTGCGACCGCGAGACGCGGCCCGCGCCATCTCGCAAAGTGTGGTCTACAACCGGTATTTTTCGATGCGGTGGAAGCGCTCCATCCGCAAGAAAATCGCCGCCTTCCCGAGCTGGCGGGCGCACCGCTGGCTGCTCGACATCGACGACATCATTGCCATGCACGACGCCTTCGTGCCGGTCTTCACCGACTTTGCCAACACCGACGCGTATTTCGAGTCCTACGCGCTGACGGCGGAGCACGTGCCGAGCGTGAGTTGCCCGACCGACCTGCTGTTGGCGGCCGACGACCCGATCTGCCCGGTGTCCAGCTTACCGGTGTTGGCGCGCCCGCCGGGACTGAGCACCACCCTCGTGCCGCACGGCGGCCACTGTGCGTTCCTCGACAGCGCGTGGCTGACCAGCTGGATGGACGACCACGTGTGCAACTGGGTTGCCGCGCACGTTTGAGTTTCGACCGGTGGGTCGGGTTTGACCGTAGAATGGCGCCACTGGCGTGGGACCTCGAGACCAACTCCCCGCCAACGACCTTGGCCGAGCGAGCGCAGAGATGAGCACCGAGACAGTCGACACCGTGATCGTGGGCGGGGGCCAGGCCGGCCTCGCCATGAGCGCCCACCTGCGTGCTGCCGGCGTGGACCACGTCGTGTTCGAGCGCGAGCGCATCGCCGAGCGCTGGCGCACGGCGCGCTGGGATGGCTTGGTGGCGAACGGGCCGGCCTGGCACGACCGCTTCCCGGCCAAGACCTTCGACATCGACGGCGACGCCTTCGCCACCAAGGACGAGGTGGTGCGCTACTTCGAGCAGTTTGCCGAGGAGATCGACGCGCCTGTCCGCACCGGGGTCGAGGTTGCGCGGGTCGAGCGCGACGGCGACGGCCGCTACGCGGTGACCACGTCCGCGGGGGACTGGCGCGCCCGGCATGTCGTGGTGGCCACGGGGCCGTTTCAGCAGCCGGTGATTCCGCCGGTGATCCCGCCCGAGGCGCCGGTGACGCAGCTGCATTCGCACGCCTACCGCAACCCGGAACAGCTCGACGACGGGGCTGTGCTGGTGGTGGGCTCGGGCTCCTCTGGCGCGCAAATCGCGGACGAACTCTTGCGTGCCGGACGTGACGTGCACCTCTCGATCGGCCCCCACGACCGGCCGCCGCGGCAGTACCGCGGCAAGGATTTCGTCTGGTGGTTGGGTGTACTCGGCAAGTGGCAGATGAAAACACCCGAGGCCGGGCGTGAGCACGTCACCATCGCCGTGAGCGGCGCCTACGGCGGCCGCACGATCGACTTTCGCGAGTTTGCCGAGCGTGGCATGCACCTCTACGGCATGACGTCCGGCTACGCCGGCGGGTGCGTGTCGTTTGCCGACGACCTTGCGGACACCCTGGCCGCCGGCGACGCGAACCTGGTGTCCTTGTTGCGCGAGGCCGATGCCTACGTCGACGCGCATGGCACTGACCTGCCGCCCGAACCGGATGCACACCGCATCGGCCCGCTGCCAGCCGCCGCCATGGCGCGCGTGCGCTCGCTCGACCTCGCTGCGGCTGGCATTCGCACGGTGTTGTGGGCCACCGGCTACGTGCAGCGCTTCGATTGGCTGGCGGTCGATGCCGCCTTTGATGCCAAGGGCAAACCGGCGCACTCGCGCGGCGTCTCCACCGCCGCGGGCGTGTTTTTCCTCGGCCTGCCCTGGTTGTCGATGCGCGGGTCGTCCTTCATCTGGGGCGTCTGGGAAGACGCGGCCTACCTCGCCGAGCAGATTGCCCGATCGGGTCGGTGAATCGCCTCTACGACGAACCAGTGCGAAACCCATGAGTGACCTGACCCCGAGCGACCCGATGCGCGCCGCGTTCTGGATGGTTGGCGCGATGCTGTCGTTCAGCCTGATGGCCGTGGCGGGCCGCGAGCTCGCCGGCCAGCACGACACCTTCGAGATCATGCTGTACCGCTCGCTGATCGGCCTTGTGGTGGTGGTGGTGATCGCGCGGGCGAGCGGTACCCTCGATCAGGTGCGCACCCAACGCTTCGGCTTGCACGTGGCACGCAACGCCTTTCATTTTGCCGGGCAGAACCTCTGGTTCTTCGCCGTCGGCTTCATACCGCTGTCGCAGCTCTTCGCGTTCGAGTTCTCGACGCCGCTGTGGGGCGCGCTGTTTGCACCGCTGGTGATCGGCGAGCGCTGGACGCGCACGCGCCTGCTGGCCTGCGGGCTCGGTTTCGTCGGTATCCTGATCGTTGCGCGCCCCGACAGCGTCTCGCTCTCCTGGCCGACCCTCGCGGCAGCCACCTGCGCACTCGGTTTCGCCGGTGCGTTTCTGTTGACCAAGCGCCTGAGCCGCACCGAGTCGATCACCTGCATCCTGTTCTGGCTGACGGTGATCCAGGCGGTGTTCGGCGTCGTGTTCGTGTTCTGGGACGGCACGATCACCTGGCCCTCCGCGGCCACGGCGCCGTGGGTCGTGGCCGTGGGCCTCTGCGGGTTGCTTGCGCACTTCTCCATCACCAAGGCCCTGAAGCTCGCGCCGGCAACCATGGTGATGCCGCTCGACTTCATGCGGCTGCCGCTGATCGCGACGGTCGGCTTCCTGCTCTACGGTGAACCGCTGCTGCTGTCCGTCTTCGCAGGCTCGGCGATCATCTTCTACGCCAACTGGCTGAACGTGCGGGCCGAGCAGCGCGCCGCCAGTTGAGCAATCCCGGCACCCATCGCGCGTGCAGTTGCTGTCCCTGGCGCGGCTTGTCACCATAGTGCCCTTGCTGGAGCCAAGTGGAGGAATGCCGTGAGCGCAACGTTGCTGGAGAGGTGTTGCGAGCGCGGTGTGTTGCGCCTGACACTCAACCGCCCGGACGTCCACAACGCCTTCGACGACACCCTCATCAGTGCGCTGCACGCGGCGTTCGAACGCGCCGCGGCCGACGACACCGTGCGCGTGCTGGTGCTGGCCGGTGCCGGCAAGAGCTTCAGTGCCGGCGCCGACATGCACTACATGCGCCGCATGGGCACACACTCGTTCGAGGACAACCTCGCCGACGCCAACCGTCTGGCCGCCATGTTGCGTTGCCTCGACACGCTGCCCAAACCCACGGTGTGCCGCTTGCACGGTGCGGCGATGGGGGGTGGTGTCGGGCTTGTCAGTTGTTGCGATATCGTGATCGGCTCGCCCCGCGCCAAGCTCGCGCTCAGCGAAGTGAAGATCGGCATGATCCCGGCGACCATCAGCCCCTACGTCGTCCGCGCGATCGGCGCGCGCGCCTGTCGGCGGTTGTTCCAGACCGGCGAGATGGTGCACGCCGAGCGTGCGCTCGCGCTCGGGTGGCTCAGCGAGGTCGTCGAAGAGGATGCGCTCGACGGTGCTGTGGACGCGGTAGTCGAGGTGCTTCTCGCCAATGCCCCCAGCGCGGTGCGGCTCGCCAAACAACTCGTGTTCGACGTGGCGGATGGCGCGGTTGACGACCGCATGGTTGCCCAGACGGTCGAGTCGATCGCCCGCGTGCGCGATTCGGTCGAGGGCCGCGAGGGGCTGAGTGCCTTCCTCGAGAAACGCCCACCGGCCTGGCAAGGGCCGTGACGCGGCAACGCGCGTGAGCCAGACACCCGACACACACCATCGCGGTGGCCCGCTGGACGGGTTACGGGTGGTGGAGATGACCGGGCTCGGGCCGGCGCCGCTCGCCGGCCAACTGCTTGCGGACCTCGGTGCTGACGTGATTGTCGTCGACCGGGCAGCGGGGCAATCGGACCCCACCGACGTCAACCGGCGCGGCAAACGCTCGATCGCGCTCAACCTCAAGCACGCCGACGGGCTCGACGTGGCGCACAAGCTGATCGCGCGCACCGACGTGCTGATCGAAGGTTTCCGACCCGGCGTCATGGAACGGCTTGGCCTTGGCCCCGACACCTGCTTTGAGGCCAATGCGGGGCTCGTCTACGCCCGCATGACCGGGTGGGGTCAGAGTGGCCCGTGGTCCTCGCGGGCTGGCCACGACATCAATTACCTCGGGCTCTCGGGCGCCCTGCACGCGATGGGCGACCCCGACACGCCACCGGTCCCGCCGCTGAACCTGGCGGCGGACTACGGTGGGGGGACGCTGTTTCTGCTGTTCGGGGTGCTCTCGGCGCTCTGGGAGTGCAACCGATCGGGTCGCGGGCAGGTGGTCGATGCCGCCATGGTGGACGGCGTGCCAGCGATGATGGGGCTCATCCATCAGCTGCTCGCGCGCGGTGAGTGGACCGAGCAGCGCGGTGACAACCTGCTCGACGGCGGCGCGCCGTTCTACCGCTGCTACCGCACCGCGGACGGCGCCTACGTCAGCGTGGGCCCACTCGAACCGCCGTTCTTTGCCGAGATGCTCAGTCGTCTCGAACTCGACCCCGTGTGGCGGACGCGACAGTACGACCGCGCGCACTGGCCGGCGCTGGAGACCACCCTGGCCGACACCTTCGCCGCCCGGTCACGCGCGCACTGGGAGGCCGTGTTTGCAGACGGTGACGCCTGTGTCGCGCCGGTGCTGACGTTTTCCGAAGCAAGACGCCACCCGCACAACCGCGAGCGCAGCGTCTGGTGCGAGCTCGACGGCGTGCCACAGGCCAGCCCGGCGCCGCGCTTCAGCCGCACACCTGCGCCGGTGCCAACGGCGCCGAACGCGGCGGGCAGCAACGCCGATGCCATCCTGATCGAACTCGGTTTCTCGGCCGAGGCCCGGTGTGCGCTGACCGACACCGGGGCGGTGCTGCGCTAGAGCGGACCGCGGGACACACAGGGCGCAGCTGGCGTCAACGTCGGCTCAACCGGCGCAACAGCCTATTGGCCGGTCCGTGGGCGAAGCCGACCGCAAGCAGGCAGAACAGGGCGCTTGTGAGGACCGCGGTGCCTCGACACTGTTTGCCGAGCAGGCCGAGGGTCTCGAGCGTTCCGAAGCCGACAAACACGTGTGCACTGCAGCGCGTCAGCGCGAGTAGGCCGGTGTGCACCAGCGCGCTCAGCACGCGCGCGTCGCCGACGCGGCGGGCGAGCGCGAGGCAGGCCCCGATCAGCGCGGTCGCGTTGCCGACGGCTGCGATCAGGTAGAGCGGCACAGGTGGCATGGATTCGGTGTCGGAGTGCGCCCCCAGGTCGAGGTCACCTGACGCCAATGCCACTAGCGTGAGGCTCAGGATCTCGGTGAGCACAGCGACACTGGCGCTCCAGACCACCATCCGACGTTGCAATCCCGTGTTCGGCAGCCGAAGCCGGCCCAGCAGCATGCCGTGGAACACGAAAGCCAACCACGGCACGACGGGATTAAAGCCGTTGAACAGGAAGTGGTGCAGCATGCCGTCCAGCGTCCAGAGCCCACAGTAGTCGAGTGTGTTGACATTCCAACGGTATTCGTAATCCAGCATGCGCAGATCCGTGCAAAACGCGACGGGCAGCGCGAGCGTGAACCCGACCAGAACCGTTCGATGGCGCGCGAGGCAGAACGCCGCAAGGGCGATGTCAACGCCGTGGAAACGCAGGAAATCGGCTGGCCACACGGGTGTGCTCAGTGCACCGAAGGCAAACAGGGCCGCGGCGGGTCGCCAGAGCGTGTGTCGGTGTTGACGGAGCGCCGCGGCGTCACCGGCGATCCGTGCGTGGGCGCTGAAAAGCGACAGGCCGGTGCCGGCGAGCACGACAGACCCCGCCGCGCGAGATCAAGGCCTGTCAGGCGGTGGGAGGGCGCAGAGGGTAGCCTGTTTGAGTCATGAAACGGGGGCGCGACGGGGTGCCGGGGTTGTGTTTTTGCGATAGGATTGCACACGGTCAACGCAACGCTGTCGCAGAGGACAGCCGGTCACCGCGGGAGAGGACTGTCGAATGGATGCGTTTGAAATCGAAGAGTACCCCCAGAAGCAAAGCGACAACCAGATCATCGTACGCGATCACGGGAAGGTCTTTGCCTACAACGCACGTGACCTCATGTCGTCCGGCTACGGGCCCCACCTGCAGGACGTGTGCACCTTCGCGCAGCTCTGTGCGGACATCTACGTTGACGAAGACGCCGACCGGGATCCGGAAAAGCGCGACCTCGAAAAGAACCGCCACCCGCAACGCTGGACCGGTCGCGCCGACGCCGCGGGCTGGGAGAAAAGCGACTGGCAGGGACCAACACTGACCAAGGGCTTCAACATCAAGTCGCTGAAGTACGCGATCTGGCTCGACCGCGCCAACAAGCGCGCAGTCGTGGTGTTTCGTGGCACGGTCAAGGCCGCCGACTGGTGGAGCAACGCGCACTGGTTGACGCGCTTCGTGCCGGGCGTCAACAACCACTACAAGCAAGTGGCCCACATTGTCGAACCGGCGCTGGCCTACCTGACCGACACCCTCGGGGCCGATTTCCGCCTCTACACCGCCGGCCACTCGCTCGGCGGGGGCCTGGCCCAGCTCTTTGCCTACAGCAGCCCGCGGCGGGCCGAGTTCGTCTGTGCCTTCCACAGCAGCCCGGTCACCGGGTACTTTCAGATTCCCAAGCGCGACCGTGAACGCGCGAGTGAAGGGCTGTTGATGGCGCGGGTGTTCGAACACGGCGAGGTGCTTGCCTACGCGCGCCTGTTGAGCCGCTTCTTCTACCGCGTGTCCACGGCCAACCCGCGGATCGTTGAATTCCGCACCAACTTCATCGAGGGCAAGGGCACGGTCAGCCAGCACTCGGTGGCCGACTTCGCCGACCAGTTCCAACGCCGCCTGGTGGCTCTGCAGGCGCCGTGAACCCGGGGCCGCTGGGCTCGTGACGTCGGCAGCCCGGTCGCGTGGGTGCGTCAGTGCGGTGAGTCGGCCGGCACCTCGGCACGCTCGGACAGGCCGTAGTCGCGCAGCACCGAGCACACCCGCAGCCGGTAGTCGCTGAAGTAGCTGTTGCGGCCGATCGCCTGCGCCTTGCGGTGCTCGAGCGTGTTGCGCCAGGCGACCACCGCCGCCTCGTCTCGGAAAAAACTGAGCGACAGCAGTTTGCCGTCCTCGCTCAAGCTCTCGAACCGCTCGACCGAAATGAAACCGTCGATGCCCTCGAGCAGGGGTTTGAGCTCGGCGGCGATATCGAGGTAGGCCGAGCGGTGCGCGGTGTCGGGCCAGACTTCGAAGATGACTGCAATCATGTGAGGGCGTGTTCAGGTGTCGGTTGTCGCGGTGTCCGAGTCTTTTAGCAGAAAGCGCCTGCGCTCCGCGCGCAGGAACCGGTCGCGCTGGGCGAAGGCGAAGTTGGCCTGCGCCTCGGGATGGGCTGCCAGCCGCGCACGGTAGGCCTCGTAGGCGGCGAGGCTCGGCAGCGTGTAGACGCCGTAGGCGGTTTCGCTGCAGCCCTCGTGGGGACCGAAATAGCCGATCAGGTCGGCGCCGCAGGCCGGGATCACGCGCCCCCAGGTGGCGGCGTATCGGCGAAAGGCGTCGCGTTGGTGTGGGTCGATGCGGTACTCGATGAAACAGGTGATGGCCATGGGCTGCGCTCCGGTGTCTGACGGGCCGAGTGTCGGCCGGGCGGCGTCGCCACGCTTCGTTCCGCAGCGAAGTGTCGGGCTTGCCCGCTGCGCGGGGGAACGGCAGCATGACGGCATGGAAGCCCCACCGATCACCCGCATTGCCCAGGCCATTGGCGACCCCGCGCGGGCGGCCATGCTGGTCGCGCTGATGGACGGGCGGGCGTTGACAGCGACCGAGCTCGCCAACGCAGCGGGCATCACCCGGCAAACCGCGAGCGCCCACCTCGGTCGCCTGCACGATGCCGGGTTGCTGCGCCGTGATCGTCAGGGCCGTCACGCCTACTTCGCGTTGCGCTCGGGGGCGGTCGCCGGCCTGCTCGAGCAGATGATGGGCCTGGTTGCGAATGAACCCGGTGCTGCAGTCTGGACCGGGCCGCGTTCGCCGTCGTTGCGCGCAGCCCGCGTGTGCTACGACCACCTGGCGGGTGAGCGGGCGGTCGAGCTGTTCGAGGCGTTTCGAGCGCGCGGATGGATCGCGGTCGAGGACGCGGATGAGACGCCACCGGTGCACTTGACCGACGCTGGACACACGGCCCTCGAGCGCCTCGGTCTGCCGCTCGCGTCGGTGGCCCGACGGCAGCGCCCGCTCTGCCGCGCGTGCCTCGACTGGAGTGCGCGACGACACCACCTCGCGGGCAGTGTCGGGCATCTGGTGCTCGAGCACGTGCTGCGCTCGGGCTGGGCAAACCGGGCAACCGGCTCACGGGCGGTGCACTTCAGCGCGCGCGGTGAGCGGGCTTTTTCCCGGGCCTTCCTGACCGGCTGAGGCCATGCGCGGCGCGCGGGTCAACCAACGGCGCAGCGTGTCGTTCGTCGCATTCGGTTGCTCCAGCGTCGGCAGGTGGCCCGCGCCGTCCACCACCACGAGGTCGGCGTCAACGAGCAGATCGGCCATGAGGCGGTGGCGTTCGGGTGGACACAGCACGTCGTCTCGACCGCACAGGACCAGGGCGGGTCGGTGGTAGTGCGCAAGTGCGCTGCACAGATCCGGGCGGTCTCGCAACGCGCGAGACTGGCGCACAAACACCGTCGGACCGAGTGCCTCACCCATGGCCATGCAGAGTGCGAGGATGCGCTCGCGGTTCGGGCTGTCGCCGAGGTAGTGCGGCTTCATCTCGTCGCGCAGGATGTCGCGCAGCCCCCCGGCTGTCGCGGCCGCGATCTGGCGGTTCCGCACGGCGACGCGCTCGGGCACGTCCGGCAACGGATTGGTGTCCAGCAGGGCGAGTCGTTCGACCCGGTCGGGCGCCTGCTGAACGATTGCCATCGCCACGATGCCGCCCATCGACAACCCCGCGAGCGCAAACCGGGGCGGCGCCTGTGCGAGCACCTCGGCGGCGAGCCCGGCGACAGTGTCCGCGCCCGTGATGGGCGCGACGTGCACGGTGCGCTCACCGGCGAGCGCACCGATCTGCGGCGCGAACAGCCGGTCATCGCACATCATGCCGGGCAACATCAGCAGCGGCACGCTGCCGTGTTGCCCGCTGTCTGTGTTCACGCGGGACGCGGGGTGGTCGGCCCGGCGCGGTCGTCCGTGTTGCGAACGCGGAACAAACTGGCTTCACCGCTCATCGACGGTGTCAGGGTGTGGGCCAAGCCGGGGGGCACGGCGCAGGTGTCGCCGGGGTTGAGCGTGGTCGACCCGCCGTCCCAGGTGAGTGACCAGTGGCCGCGCTGCGGCATCAGGATCTCGTGACGCGGGCTCTCGATGCGCCGGTCACCGAGCGAGTGGCGGCCGACGAAATCCACTTCGAATCCGGGCCGGTCGTAAAGCAGGGCATCCTCGCCGATGACACGCGCCGGTGCGCGGTCGGCGAGCGCCATCATGTCCCAGTAGCGAGCGACGCAGCGGGGCACCACCTGCTGGCTGGTCGGCTCGGCCATCTGGGCGAGTGCGGCGTCCTCCATCACCGGCATCGGTGCGACACCCTCGGGCAGCGATTCACCGCGCGTGGTGTCGTACAGCCGCCCGGTGTCGGCGAGCACCAGCCCGTGGTCGCGCGCCTCCTCGATCACCTGCGGAGCCCAGACGACACCGCCGCCGGCATCGTCCCCGCCGAGTATCGCCATGATCATGCCGTAGTCGGTGCCGATGTTCTCGAAGCCACGGAACATACCCGTCGGGATATTGAAGACGTCACCTTCCTCGAGGGTGACCTCGCCCGCGTTCCCCCAGCGGCCCCAGAAGAAACGCCAGCGGCCGCGCAGCACGAAAAACACCTCGGCGGTGCGGTGGGTGTGCAGCGAGTTGCGGCAGTGCGGGGGCTGCCCGGCCGCGCCGATGTTGAAGCCCGGGGTGTCGCGGATGTGCACATGCTGGTCCGGGCTCTCGGAGACCCCGGCGCCGATGATGGTGAAGTTTTCCTTCTGATCCGAACCCGGTGTGTGGGCGTCGATAAACGCGGTCTTGCACGGCACAAGCTCGCCGTAACGCACGGTGCGTTGGGCCATCTGGGCGGGTGTCATGGGCGCCTCCAAGGCAAATTGCATACGTATTCAACGCTACCGTGCCCGAATGGCTGCCGCGCTGCAAGCACGGGAGGGCTCGCCGGTGACTCCGCCCCCGGCGGCGGTGCGCCAAGCGCCGCTTCAGAGTGCGTTCGTGGTCGCGTGGAGCGCGTCGCGCGCCGCCAGAAAGGGCGGTGCAAGTGGCACCAGCGCGCTGATCGGCCGGTGGAAGGGAATGGGGGTGAGGGGAGTGACCGGGAACGGCAACGCGTCGGCCGCGCCACCGAGCACGCGCGCCGCAAGCGCGCGCCCCATGACCGAGGTCATCGCGATCCCGCGGCCACTGAACCCGAGCCCGGCCGTGACACCCGGCGCCGGCTCGTGGATTTTCGGCATCATGTCCGGAGTCATCGCGATGTGCCCGCCCCAGACGCACTCGATGCCGATGCCCTTGAGCTGGGGAAACACCGTGTGCAAGCCGTTCAGCAACCGTCGGGTGCCACCGAGTCGGTCGGCCTGTTCCGAACTGCCGATGCAGCCGAAGACGAGGCGATTGTCGCGGTCGTAGCGCGTGTAGTAGATCGCCAGGCGGCAATCCGAGAGCGTGACCCGGCCCGGCAGCACCTCGGCGCGCTGTGCCTCGGACAGCGGCTCGGTGGCCAAACAGATGCTGACCATGGGCACGATGCTGCTGGCCAACGCCGGCCAGAGTTCCTGTGGGGTGTACGCGTTGGTCGCCAACACCACCTGCGCCGAGGTGACTGAACCGGCCGCCGTGGTCACGCGCCACGTGCTGCCGTCCCGGGCGATGTTGCGCACCGGTGAGTCGCAGTGGAGTCGGGCACCGAGCCGAGTGGCTGCAGCAGCGTAGCCGCGGCTCAGTGACAGCGGGTGGACATGACCGCCGCGCCGGTGAAATAGGGCGTAGCCGTAAGCAGAAGACCCGCACCGCGCGGTCACCTCGTCGCCCTCGAGCACCGTGATGTCGGCGCCCACCGCGCGCCAGCCATCGCCAAGCGTCTCCAGGGTGCGACGCGACGCGTGCGTGTGGGCGGCCTGCACCCAGCCGTGCTGCTCGGCGTCGCAGTCCACCCCGTAGCGCGCGATGTCGTCGAACAGGGCGTCGGCGGCCCCGAGCGTGGTCGTGATCAGACGGCCCGCTTGCGCGGCCCCCCATTTCGCGCGCAGTTGCTCGGGCGTCTGCCGCCAGATCGGGTTGCACTGCCCACCGCTCCGGCCCGAGGCGCCGTGGGCGATCGCGTTCGCCTCGAGCAGCACCACGTCGACGCCGGCTTCCGCCAGGCCGATGGCGCTCCGCAAACCGGTCAACCCGCCGCCGATGACCACGACGTCCGCGTTGACGTCGCCAGTCAGGGCCGGGAATCGGGTCTCGGGAATCGCGGTTCGGGACCAGTGCACGGTGTTCGGGATGGCGGGCATGCGCTGACGGCCTGTCGCTCGGTGATCGGTTCGGCAATTGTACGTAAGAGCTGGAACACGCTGCCAAAAACAGGTACTTTCAGCGGCGTCTCGGCACTGCGGTTGTGTGTGTCGGGGGGATTTCCCGATCACGCTGGACCCTTGGTCCGGGCAGCGCTGGACCTCCAGTCCGCTTGCCCTGTGCATCGAAAATGGAACAGTCGGGGGGCGACCCGCGGTACGCGGGCACCCCGACGCCACAATATCCAATCCAAAATGGAGATGAGTGTGAAACTACGTTTAACGCACATGCTGGTCGCTGGCGCGCTGGCCCTGACAGGCGCCCAGAGCGCTGTGGCGGCGGGCCACGAGGAAATTACCGTCGCGTACTTCCTCGAGTGGCCAATGCCGTTTCTCGCGGCCAAAGAGAGCGGCGTGTACGACGAAGCCCTGGGCATGAAGGTGAACTGGGTGTCGTTCGAGACCGGCACCGCCATGAGCGCCGCGATGGCCTCAGGTGACGTGCAGATTGCCGTGTCACAGGGCGTGCCGCCCTTTGTCGTTGCGGCTTCAGGCGGGCAGGACATTCAAGTGGTCGACGTTGCGGTGAGCTACTCCGACAACGACAACTGCGTCGTGTCTTCTGGCCTCGAGATCGACAAGGACAGCGCGTCAGAGCTTTCCGGTAAGAAAGTGGCTGTGCCACTTGGCACCGCCGCGCACTACGGCTTCCTGCGCCAGATGGACCACTTCGGTGTCGACCTGGCCAGCCTCCAGGTCGTTGACATGGCTCCGCCCGAAGGCGCAGCTGCCCTCGGCCAGGGCGCGGTTGATTTCGCGTGCGGCTACGGCGGCGGTCTGACCCGCATGAAGGAGCACGGCAACGTGCTGCTGACCGGCTCCGAAAAAGAAGAGCTCGGCATCCTGGTGTTCGACGTGACCTCGGCGCCGGCGTCTTTCATCGCTGAGAACGGCGACATCGTCGCGAAATTCCTCAAGGTGACAGCCGACGCAAACGACGCGTGGAACGCCAACCAGTCCGACGACCTGCTCGAGGCCATCGCGCAGGGTTCCGGTATGGACCTCGAGGCGGCCCGTTCATCCATCTCCACCATGAAGTTCCCGTCTGTGGAAGAGCAGCTGTCCGGCAAGTGGCTCGGCGGTAACGCGGCAACCTTCATGAAGGGTGTGGCGGATGTGTTTGTCGGTGCGGGATCGATCGATTCGGCCCTCGACAGCTACGAAGACGCGGTCAACACCGGACCGTTGCAGGCTGCTAGCGAAATGTGATGCGGCTGTGCCAGCGCTGCAGCCGCAGCGCTGGCACATTTTGCACCGGTCGGTGCACCTTCCAGCTGGGGTATCCTGCTCCGGCGCCACCCAGGAGTTCCCGTGGGTACGCTTTCCCTAGAAAATCTCTCCATGCGGTTCGAGCTGCCCAACGGCGATGCCGTGCAGGCGCTGCAGAACGTGTCCCTGACGCTCAAGGCCGGCGAGTTGTTGAGCGTGCTCGGCCCCTCGGGCTGCGGCAAGACAACCCTCCTGAACATCATTGCCGGCTTCCTGCAGGCAACCGACGGTCGGCTGGAGCTCAACGGCAACCCGATCTCGGGGCCTGACGCCGAGCGTGGCATGGTGTTTCAGCAGGGCGCGCTCTTCGAATGGATGTCGGTGCGCGAGAACGTCGGGTTCGGCCTGCTGATGAAAGGCACACCCGAAGCCGAGAAGGCCGAGGTGGTCAATCACCTGCTCGACGTTGTGGGCCTCGGCGACTTCAAGGACAAAGCGGTCTATGAACTCTCGGGTGGGATGCAGCAGCGTGTCGCGCTGGCGCGGTGCCTCGCAAACGACCCCGATGTCATCCTGATGGACGAGCCGCTCGGCGCGCTCGATGCGCTGACGCGCGAGAAAATGCAAAGCCTGGTTCTCAAGCTCTGGAAGGAGACCGGCAAGACCATCATCCTGATCACGCACTCGGTCGAAGAAGCGCTGTTGCTCGGCGAGCGGCTGATCGTGATGGCGCCCCGACCGGGGCGCATCCACACCGAATACCAATTGCCCTTCGCCGAACTCGGCGTCAGCTCGGACTTGCGCGAGGTCAAGAAACACCCCGATTTCGCCGTGCGGCGTGAAGAGATCCTCAACATGATCTGGGACATGGAAGAGGAGATCATGGGTTCATCCGAGGGCTCGTCATGATTCCGCTGATCATCTATGTGCTGATTTTCATCGCGGCGTACCTGATCGTCACCAAGCTCATTCAGACGGCCGGTGAAGTCGGCTTCTCGGCGGCGAAGACGGTCACCTTCGGTGACGAGAGCGCGGTCCGCCCCAACCGGGTGGCGAGCGTGGTGTCGATTGCCACGATCCTGCTGCTGTGGGGCATGTTCACCGGGTCGAGCCTGATCCCCGGTTTCCTGCATGCGCCGGCCCCGTTTGAGGGCGACGTCAACTTCGAGTACACGGTCGAGGACAGCGCCGGACAAAGCGACACCGCGACGGTGTCCGTTGTGGTCCACCCGCGGGAAGTCAAACCGACCCTGCCCGAGATTGAGGACGGGGACGGCTTTGCAAAGAACGACCTGGCGAGTGTGGCGCAGTGGCGAACCAAGCTCATCAACGTGGCCAAGAACGATGTCACCGCCGACGGCCAGAAGCCCAAGGTCATCGCAATCAACGGCGAGGCCATCTCGCCGGGCGAATCGGTCGACGTGGGCGGTGGCACCGTGACGCTGTCCGACAAGGGCACGCCCAACTTCGACCCGGACTCCGGTTGGCAGATGGAACCGCTGTACCTGCCTGCGCCGGAGGCGGTCTGGACGCGGACGATCAAGATCTTCCAGGAGGGTTTTCGCAACTTCACCCTGGGTGAGCACCTCGGTTACTCGCTGTTCCGCGTTGTCGTCGGCTTCCTGCTCGGGGCTCTGGTCGGGATTCCGCTCGGCTACGCGATGGGCCTGAGCAACTGGTTCCGCGGGTGGTTCGATCCGATCGTCGAATTCATGCGCCCGGTGCCGCCGCTCGCGCTGATTCCGCTCGTGATCATCTGGGCCGGCATCGGCGAGGCGGGCAAGATCATCCTGCTGTTCCTGGCGGCGCTCTGGATCATGGCGATTGCCGCACGCGCCGGGGTGTCGGGCGTCAAGATATCGAAAGTGCACGCCGCCTACTCGCTTGGCGCGGGGCCGAAACAGATCATGCGCTACGTCATCATTCCGAACTCCTTGCCGGAAATATTCACCGGGGCCCGGGTTGCGATGGGTGTGTGCTGGGGCACGGTGGTTGCGGCCGAGCTGGTTGCGGCCGAGCAGGGCGCGGGCATGATGATCATGACCGCCTCGAAGTTCCAGAACACCGACATTGTCATCATGGGCATCATCCTGATCGGCGTTATCGGCTTTGGCATCGACCTGCTGATGCGCTGGGCCGAGAACCTGCTGGTGCCCTGGAAAGGCAAAGGCTGACACGCAGCGCGTCGGACGCGCATACCGCGGCAACCGACGGGGCGGTGGTGTGCGGCGGCCGGTTGGTGTACGCGGTGCGATACACTCACCGTGTGCAGCCGGCCATGGCCTGCTCGAACCCCTGCCAATGTCATGAGCGGACATCCCTGATCGCATGAGCCGACCCAAGCGCGGTATCGTCAACGGAGTGAAATGGTGGTGGCGAACGCGCATCGCCGCCTGGTGGACTGTCTGGATGCCGGCTCGGCTGAACGAGGCCCAGCACGCCAGCGAGGGCATCGCGTTTCAGCGACGTGGCGCGCCGCTGCCCGACGGCGATTCTGACGACGACGGGGTCACCGCCATCCTCACGGTGTACAAGCGCGGACACTACCTTCAGGCGCAGGTGGACGCGCTGCGCGCCCAGTCCTGCCCGCCGCGTGAGATCTGGGTCTGGTGCAACGACAACGATGATCTGGCCAGAGACGCCTCGCACATCGCCGACCGCGTGCTGCTCAGCAACAGCAACTGGAAGTTCTGGGGTCGGTTCAGCCTGGCCACGATGGTGCGCACGCGCTGGGTCTGCCTGCTGGACGACGACATCCTGCCCGAACCCGAGTGGTTGGCAAACTGCCTTGCCACCTGGCGTGGTGGGTTCCCTGGCATCCTCGGCGGTTCCGGTGTGATCCTGCCGCGCGAAGCGCGCTATTCCTCGAAACACAAGGTCGGCTGGAACGGACACCACTACGACGAGCCCACCGAAGTCGACCTGGTCGGTCACGCGTGGTTCTTCCACCGCGACCACCTGCAGTACCTGTGGCGCGAGGCACCGGTGAGCTGGGAGAACGGCGAGGACATCCATTTCAGCGCGATGGCGCTGAAGCACGGTGGTGTGCACACCTACGTGCCGCCGCACCCTGAGAGTGATCCGACGCGCTGGTCGTGCCGGCCCGAGTTCGGCAAGATCGCGGGCCGCACCCGCACGGCGACGCACAACACGGAAGGCCACGGCAGCACGCGTGACGAGGTGGTTCGGTCGTTGCGCGAGGGTGGCTGGCAGGTGCTGGCCGAGCGCGACACGTGAGCCTTCGCGCGCTGCGTCGGTACCTCGCGCGCCGCGCGCTGCCGGCGTACGACGGTGACAAGCGGTTCGACACCGCACTGCACACCTTCAACGCGCGCCTGCGTGCGCGCAGTCACTTCGCCCTGACGCGCTTTGGTGACGGTGAAATGCACATCATCAACGGCACCGCGATCGACCTGTCTGCCAAGTTGCACGGCGAGCACCGGTACCAGCCGGGCGAGACCGACGGCGAACGGCAACGCGAGCGGCTGCGCGCCTCGATGCGTTACCAACACCCCGACTACTTCGTCGGCATCGCCTGCCCCTGTTGTGTCGGGCTGGCGCAGTTTCGCACCTTGCAGGCCGAGTCAGGCCAGGCGGAATCGCAATTGACCTGGGCCAACGTGTTCGTCAACGCCAATTACGCGGTCTTCCGCTCGGACACATTGAGCGCGATCGCCGACTGGCCAACGCCGCCGTTGCTGATCGGCCACCAGGCGGCCGACCCGGCGGGGCTGCCGTTTCCCGTGGCTGCGCACATCAAGACCGGCGGTAACGCCTGGATCCAGGACTGCGACAGGGTGCTGGCCGAAGTCGATGCGGCCTTCAGCGCCCAGGGCGACGAGGACCGGCTGCTGCTGGTCTGCGCGGGCGTGCTGTCGAATATCGTGATCGCCGAGTTGCACGCGGCCCACCCGGAGAACACCTACCTCGACCTCGGGTCGACGCTGGATGTCGACATGGGCCTCGGTGCCACGCGAAAGTATCTGCAACGTGGCAAGTCGCTGAGCAAGGTCTGCGTGTGGGCCTGAAACCGTCACACCGCTGTCACCCGACGGCGGTGTGTCGGACACCGGCGCAATGGGCCTTGGCCCCGTTCCCGCGCCGCACCACCGGATCACCCAGGAGGGACCGAGACGCATGGACCTAGACGCCTACAAGAACGACGGTTGGGGTCTGTCCCGCCGCGCGTTGGCATCGCTGCTCGACATCGTCGACACCACACTGGCCGCACAGCACACGGTGCGCATCGTCGAGTTCGGGTCCGGGTCCTCGACGCGCTTCTTCGTCGACCTCGTGCTGCAACGCGGATTGCAGGAGCGTGTGCAGATCGTCTCCTTCGACAACGACCGGCGCTACATGCCGCAGTTCGATGCAGCGCGAACCGACGCCTTTCTCGCGCTGCACGAACGCCCGCTCGCCGAGTGCGACGACAACGCCTTCGAGCGCATGTTTTCGCAGCGTCGCTACGACCCCGCGGCGATGCGCGACAAGACCAGCCCGCTCGACACGCAGCAGCGGAACAACTTCTACGCGCTGCGCGACGGCGACCTCGACGGCCGGTTCGATCTCGTGGTGCTCGACGGGCCACACGGCAACGGGCGCAGCCTCGCGTTCCTGCACGCCTTGCCCCACATCGGCGTTGGCACGCATGTCCTGATCGATGACCACACGCACTACGATTTTGCCGATCGCCTGCTGCAGCTCACCGAGGCGACCGAGGTGGTGTCCAACCGCGTGGGCAAGCCCGGCCGTTGGGACAAGCTGCGTGGCACCGTGTCGAGCGCGCACCGCGAATCGATCAGCCCGTGGCACACCGGCGGTGAATTCGTGATCTACCGCGTCGACGCGCTGGTGTCCTGACCGGCGCGGACCGTCTGGTGCCCACGCGGCCCGGCGAGGCCGGGCTGCGCTCAGCCGGGCAAAGGGCGTGGGTGGACGTTGTCGGTTGTCACGGCGACGGCCAGCAGGATGGCGGCGAACAGCAGCGCCTCGAGTGCGATGGTAACGCGCAGCCAGGCCCCGGCACCGAGGCTGTCATGCAAGCGCGGCACGATCACGAATCGGTTGAATGCTCCGACGGCGACCAGCGCCAGAAACAACAGGACCTTGACCAGCATCAGTTGCGCGTAGGCGTGGGTGGGCACGCTGGTGGGTTGGCCGAGTAACAGCCAGCCGAGGTAGCCCGCCGCGAGCGCGATGCTGGGCAGCAGCACGAAACCCCCGCGACCGAGGTCCTCGGCGAGGTCGGCCGCGTAGCCGCGGTTGCGCGGCTGGCGAGTCAACCGCGACAAGGGCATCAGCACGCCCATCCACATGGCGGCGAAGCCGATGTGAAGCGTCAGCAGCGCATAGAGCAGCGCGCGCGGTTCATCCAGGGTGTGCCCGACCAGACCGACACTCGCGATCACCGCCAGCGCGCCCGGGACCGCGAGGTAGGGCAGTGTGCGGGCACCGATTGTCGCGAAGAACAGCCAGGCCAGGCCGGCGAGCGCCACCGCGTAGAACTGACCCAGCGGGGTGTCGAGGGCGCTCTGGATGATCAGCGGATCGACTGCGCTGCCGGCGTCGCCGTACAGCAGGCGGGCCGTGTTCACCCAGTCGACCAGCAGCGCCACGACCGCGACCACACTGGCCGACAACGCGGTGCGGGGGCTGCCCGACGCGCGCATCGCATCGGCGTCCATCCACAGGGTGTTGACCAGAACCGTCCCGGCGGCGAGCAGCGCAACCCCCACGCTCAGCGCCCGGATAGCCGCAGCGACCAGCGCGGCGGGGTTGTCAGTCAGAATGTCCATCGACGGCCTCGTCGGTCACGCGGAAAGGGAACGGCCCCGAGACAGGATTGCCACCCGGGAGCACAGCGCGGCACCCGCTGGCTTCGGTTCACCGTGCGGTGTCTCCCAAGGTGGTCCCGGCGTCACCGGGCCACTGACGGAGTGGCCTGCAACAACCACACCTCGATGCCGAGCGCGCGTGCTGCTGTGAGTTTGGCACGTCCTTCGCGCAACCCACTGTTCTTGCACACCAGCAGGTCGATGCCGAGGCGTTGGAGCAACGCGTGTTCATCGGCCTCGTCGAAGGGGCCCCGCGCGCGAATCACGTCGACCGGTGACGCGGCGGCGGCGGTGTCGGGCGCCTCGATACTGCGCAACCAGAACCGGTGCCCTGCCACCGCAATCACCGGGGTCGAGGCGCGGGCCCCGAGCGTGAGCAGCACGCGGCTGGGCGCGCGAGCGGCAAGTGCCGCGACCAGCGCACGCGGGTCACCAAACTGTCGCCAGCGGTCACCGTGATCGGGCCGCCACGGCCGCCAGCGCAGGCGGGCACAGGGGATGCCGTGCCGGGCAGCTGCTGCCTGCGCGTTGGCCGAGATTCCAGTTGCGTGGGGGTGGCTGCCGTCGACGATCTGGCGTACGCCCGCGGACTTTAGAAAGCGACACAAGCCCTCGACGCCACCAAACGGGCCCTGGCGGATCTCGCAGCCCGCGGGCAACCGCGGGTTGCGGGTCACGCCCGCCAGGGCGTAGATCACCGTCTGGGAGCGGGCCAGGCGCGAGGCGAGCGTCCGCGCGCGGGCCGTGCCCCCGATCACCAGCACGGTCACGTGTGGGCGCTCGCCAGCAACCGGCCGTCGCGCGAGCACACCAGCACGTCGACACGGGTGTCGTCCGGCAGCTGCGCCACACCGGTGCGCAGTGCGCCCTCGGCAATCCGCGACGCGATCGGCACACCGGCCTCGACGCAGAGGTTGAGCACGTCGAGCGCGCTGTTGGCCTGGCGGCAACGCGTCACCAGGGCTGTGTCACTCGACAGCTGCTCGACTTGCCGACTAAGCCAACTGAAATCGACCTGCGACCGTTTGGAGTGCAGGTCGGTGTGCCCGTGGGCGAGCTTGCAGAACTTGCCGAAACCGCCGCCCAGCGTGAGGCGGGCCACAGGGTGTTGGCGCAGGTACTTCAGCAGCGGGCCGACAAAATCGCCCATGTCGAGCATGTCGGTCTCGTCCAGACCGTAGCGCTCGCGCACCACACGCTCGGACGTGGCGCCGGTGCAGGCCCCGACGTGCAAGCGCCCGCGCGCCCGCGCGACGTCGACGCCGCGGTGGATCGAGTGGATCCAGGCGGCGCAGGAGTAGGGCCGCACGATACCGGTGGTGCCGAGGATCGACAGGCCGCCGACAATGCCGAGCCGACCGTTCCAGGTCTGGGCCGCGAGCCGCTCGCCGTCCGCGACAGAGACCGTGACGTCCCAGCCGGTGGTCACGCCGTGCGCCGCGCTGAGGCCCGTCAACGTGTCGGTCATCATCTGCCGCGGCACCGGGTTGATCGCGGGCTCGCCGACAGCGATCGGCAGGCCGGGCAGGGTCACTGTGCCGACCCCTGTGCCGGCAAAAAAACGGACGCTGCCGAGGGTATTTCGGCTCAGGCGGACGCTGATCAAGGCCCCGTGTGTCACATCGGGGTCATCTCCGGCATCCTTTTCGACCGTAGCAGTGGCAGAATACGCACTGAGCTCGCCACGGACGACCGCGAACTCGGGTTGTTCGCCGCGCGGCAACGTGATGCGGACTGTCTCCGGGAGCGCGCCGCGAAGCAGCCCCAGGCACGCCGCGTGGCAGGCCGCCGTGGCGCACGCGCCGGTGGTCCACCCCCGTCGGAGCGGTTGCGCCGGCTGCGAGCCCGTTTGCTCGGAACTGTGAGTCATATGGCCGAACCTGATTTCACCGCCGTCGCCCTGCTGGAGCACCTGAAGCTCGCGCCCGCGGGCGCGTCCTGGCAGCTGGTGAGCGTGGCGGGCGCGCACAGCAACCGCGTCTGGCGCGCGTCTGCGCCTGGCGCGCGAGATTGTATCGTCAAACACCACCAGGCCGATGCGGTGCGCAACCCGCTGTTCGGCAACGACGCCGCGGTTGAGCGTGCCGCCGCCGAGGCAACGCCGACGTCACTCGCGCCGCGCTTGCTTGGCGCCTGGGGTGATTGGTCGGTTTGGCCTTGCGTGGCGGGTGGCCGTTTCCACGCGCCCGAGCGGGCGGCACAGCAGCTTCGCGCGGTGCACGACCTGTCGCCGTGGACCGGGCTGTCCGTCGTGGCCGGCACGCCGCGGGCGTGGGTCGAGCAGGGTCTGGATATGCTCGATCGGGTCGCCACCGACAACGAGGCGGTCGCTGCGCTGCGGGCCAGCGCGCCCGAGGTGGGTGCCCGGCCTCACGCATGCACGGTGATCCACCGCGACCCGCATCCGGGCAATTGGGTGGGTGGCGACGCGGCGGTGTTGGTTGATTGGCAGTGTGTCGCGCTTGGCAACCCGCACGAAGACCTCGCCTGCTACCTCGCGCGCGGCATGCGCCTGGCCTACGGATTCCCGCCCGCGCCGCTTTGGGAGGCCGCGCGCTTTCTCGCTGCCGCCGGGGTCACGTTGGACGCCACCTGGATCGACACCCAGGCCGCCTACGATTTTCGCTTCGCGTGCTACTGCGCCTGGCGCGAGCAAACGGTGCCCGGCACCGGTCAGTATGCAGCGGCGCTCGCCGACTACGTGTCGCGCGCGGTGCCGGTCTCGAACCCGTCGATCGACAGGCCGTTGCGCTCGCGCCAGTAGGTGCGCACGCCGTCCTTGCCGCGCTTGTCGGCCCAGGTGTCGAGGATGTCGCGCTGCCCTTCGTAGGCGTACGCCGGCACGGCGAAGCCGCAACTGGTCTGCACCAGATCGACCGCCATGTCGTAGACCTGGCGGGCGCCGGTTGCCGGGTCGAAGTGGCCATAGAGGGTCTCCCAGTCCGCGTCCCATTCGTGCACCGTGCGCGCCGTGCCGTACAACCGCAGGATCATCGGCGCGCCCTCGAAGGCGCAGAACATGACCGTCATTCGCGGATTCTGTTTGAGGTGTGCGGCGGTCTCGTTGCCGCTGCCGGTCAGGTTGAGCCACAGGATGCGGTTGGCGTCGAGCACGCGAAACGCGTCCTTGCCCTTCGGTGACAGGTTGACGCGGCCGGCCTCTGCCGCGGTGGCGACGAAGAACATCTGCTGCGCTTCGATGAATTCCCGGTGCTTGGCGTCGATCGCCGGAAACTGCTTGGCCATGGTGGACTCCTGAAGCGTGCCGTCAGCGCCGCAGACTACCACACCCGTGACAGCCGGATCAGACCTTGCCTGGTGTCAGGGTTTTCATGTTTGGAGCTGCGCAAACGCGTCAATGGCGTGCAGGTAGCTGCCGGACACGCTGCCGGACGCGAACCAGGTGTTGTCGTGTCGCTGACCGCGGGCGTCGACGATCTCGGCCGTGGCTGCGGCTTGCCGACTCGCTACGCGCTGGCTGTAGTGGAATTCGTGGGCACCCAAGGGGGCTGAGCCGAGCGGCGTCGGTGCCGCGAGTTGGACACGGCGGTAGCCGAGCTGCAATCGGCGGTCGGCGAAACTTGTGTCGATGTCGAGCAACCCGGCCATCCGGTGCGGTCGGGACTCGGCGTCGATGAGGGTGTGGCCGAGCGCCATGAACCCCCCGCACTCGCCGTAGATCGGCGTGCCACGCTTGGCGAATTGGTACAGAGCCTGGTGGAAACGCCGGGCCTTGGCAAGTGTCCCGGCGTGCAGTTCAGGGTAGCCGCCGGGCAGAAAAACGCCAGTTGCCGAGGGGTCGGGAGCCTCGTCAGCAAGCGGTGAAAACGGCATCACGGTCACGCCGCGGTCCTGCCACCGGCGCAGCCAGTGGGGGTAGCAGAACGCGAATGCGTGGTCGCGCGCGACGGCCACAGCGTCGCCGAGTGCCGGCACCCAGGGGCAGTGATCGGCGTCCACTGTCAGGTGTCCGCGGGCGGCGGCAGCGACGGTCGTCTCGAGGCTGAGGTGCGCGCTCAGGGTGTCGGCGGCCGCATCGAGCAATCGGTCGAGCCCGGGTAACTCGTCTGCTTGCAGCAGGCCCAGGTGGCGTTTCGGCAGCGCGAGTGTCTGAAGACGGGGCAGGGCGCCAAGCACGGGCACACGCAACGGCGCCAGGGCCTCGCGCAGTCGCTCGGTGTGGGCGTCGGACCCGACCCGGTTGAGCACCACGCCGGCCACGGTCAGCGAGCGGTCGAAGTCGACAAATCCGCTGACCAGGGCGGCAATCGAATCTGCCATGCCCTTGCAATCGACCACCAGCACGACCGGCCAGCCGGTGCGGCGCGCGAGCTCGGCGGTGCTGCCGCGGCCGTCAGGCGCGCCGTCGAACAGGCCCATTACCCCCTCGGCGAGCAGCAGGTCCTGACCCTGGTGGTAGGCGATGATCTCGGCCAGACTCGCATCGGACTGGGTCCAGGGGTCGAGGTTGTAACAGGACTGGCCGGACGCGTGGGCATGAAAGCGGGGGTCGATGTAGTCCGGTCCGCATTTGAAGGCACCCACCCGGGCACGACGGCGCAGCGCGCGCAGCAGCGCGAGCGTCACGGTGGTCTTGCCGGCGTCCGAGTGCGGCGCGGCGACGATGAGTCCGGGTGGCATTGCGGTATTGTATCGGCTGGACGCAGGCGGGGCAGAAACCGACGCAACGCACACCCGCCCGTGAAAGGTCGATCGGTATACTGCGTGTTTTGGGATGGTTCACGCGACGTGGTCACCGTCTTCGCCGTTGCTCTTTTCGCCGTGGTGGCCGATCGCCTGTTCGGAGAGCCACCTCTGCGCTGGCACCCGCTGGTCTGGCTCGGCAACCTGGCGACGCGGGTGGAGGAGCGCTTGTGCGACGGCGCCGAATCGGCGACGTCCCAGCGGCGGGCCGGGGTCGTGGCGGTGTTGGCCGTGCTGCTGGTGGCGATCTGTCCGGTGTTGCTGCTCGATCTCGTGCTGCCCGACCTCCTGCTCGGGGTGCTGGTGCTGGCGCTCGCCCTCGGCGGCAGGAGTCTGGTTGAGCACGCGACAGCCGTGTCACAGCCGCTTGAAGAGGGCGACCTCAACGCGGCCCGCGGTGCGCTGTCGCACATCGTGTCGCGCGACACGCGCGAGCTCGATGCCACGGCCGTGAGCCGGGCCACCGTTGAATCAGTGCTCGAGAACGGGGCCGACGCGGTGTTTGCCGCGCTGTTCTGGGCGGCGGTGTTCGGCCCGATCGGTGCCGTGGTCTACCGGGCCAGCAACACCCTGGACGCCATGTGGGGGTACCGCAATGCCCGTTACGCACACTTCGGCTGGGCGGCGGCCCGGTTAGACGATGTGCTCAACTGGGTGCCCGCGCGGCTGACGGCGATGACCTACACGGTCCTCGGCTCGAGCCGATCGGCCTGGCGTGCGTGGCGTTCACACCGCTGGTACAGCGGCAACGCCGGTGCGGTCATGGCGAGCGGGGCCGGTGCACTTGGTCTCGCCCTCGGTGGAGACGCCGAATACGGCGGTGAGCTCAAAAGCCGGCCGCGCCTCGGTGACGGGCGCGATCCGACCGCGCGCGACATCGGCCGGGCTTGCGACCTGGTCACGCGCGGTGTCGGCTTCTGGCTCGTCTGCCTCGCCTGTGCCGCACTCGGGTCACTGACGTGAGTGAGCGGCACGGCGCGCTGAACACGACCGAGCTCGAGGCGCTCGGTGTCGATGCGGAACGCGTGCTGGACATGAGCAGCAACTGCCTCCCCGGTCGCGCCCATGCGCGCGTGCGTCGCGCCGCCGAGCGTGCGGCCATCGAGACCTACCCCTCGCCTGACGCGGCGCCCTTGCGTGCGCGGCTGGCCGCCTGCCACGGTGTGCCAGCGGCGCAGGTGGTCGCCGGCGCGGGTGCGGCACAGCTCATCTTTGCTGCCGTGCAGGCCGTCACCCGCGAAGGCGATACCGTCCTTGCCGTGCAGCCGAGTTTTGGCGAGTACCTCGACGCCGCGCAGGCCCTGCGCCGCCGCCCACTCGAAGTGTCGGTCCCGCTCGGCGCGGAGCCGGATCTGACCGAGGTTTTTGCCAACGTCGAGCGGGAGCGCCCGGCGCTGGTGTTCGTGTGCCAGCCGAACAACCCCACAGGCCGGCTCTGGCCGCGCGCGCAGCTGGCGCGGCTCGCGGCGGTCTGCGCCGAAACGGGCGGTCGCCTGGTCGTCGACCACGCGTACGCAACCTTCGCCGACCCCACATCGCGCTTTGACGAGGTCCCTGCCGCGATCAACCTCTACTCGCTCACCAAGGACTACGCGCTCGCAGGCTTGCGACTCGGTTACGCCGTCGCGCAGCTTGACGATGCCCAGGCGGTGCACCGTGTGCTGCCGCCCTGGTCGGTGTCGGCCCCGGCCATGGCTGCCGGCATCGCCGCGCTCGATCCCGAGGTGGTGGTGGCGACGGACGCTGCCATCCGTGCGGTGCGGCAGAGCGCCGAACAGCTCTGGACGGCGTTGCGGGCACGCCGTGCCGAGGTGGTGCCGAGCGACTGCCACTTCGCCCTGGTGCGTTGCCCTGGGGCGAGCGCCTACCGGCTTCGCATGCTGCAGCAGTGCCGCGTCCAGGTGCGCAGTGCTGCCTCGTTCGGCCTGCCAGGCCACATCCGGGTCTGCAGCAAGGGGGCCGGCGCCGATGCCCTGTTTTTACAAGCCTGGGATGCGCTCGGCGCAAATGCGTCTGCTGACCTATAATTGACCAGTTGACCCGAGGAGCTGTCGAGCTTGGAACCCGTCACGCTGACCGTCCAGATGATCGCTGTCCTGAGCCTGCTGGGCTTGACGGTGGTGCTGTTCGCGTTCGAGCTGTTGCGCGTGGACCTCGCGGCGCTGCTGATCATGGTGGTGCTCGGGGCGCTCAGCTACATGCCGATGCTCGAGGGGCTGGTCGATGTGCGCGAGCTCTTTGCCGGGTTCTCGTCCAACGCGGTAATGTCGATCATCGCAGTCATGATCATCGGCGCCGGACTCGACAAGACCGGTGTCATGTCGCGGGTCGCCGCGCTCATCCTGCGGCATGGCGGCGGTACGGAGCAACGCATCGTGCCGATCGTGTCCGGCACGGTCGGCGTCATCTCGAGCTTCATGCAGAACGTCGGGGCCGCCGCCTTGTTCCTGCCGGTCGTCTCGCGGATCTCGGCGCGTACGCGCATCCCGCTCGGCCGGCTGCTGATGCCGATGGGTTTTTGCGCGATCCTCGGCGGTACGCTGACCATGGTCGGCTCCTCACCGCTGATCCTGCTGAACGACCTCATCGCGGGTGCCAACGCGGCGTTGCCAGCGGACGCCCAGATGAGCGAGTTCAGCCTGTTTTCGGTGACCCCGATCGGCTTGGCACTGCTGACCAGCGGCATCCTGTATTTCGTGGTGTTCGGTCGCTGGGTGTTGCCGAAGACGGCAGACAAGACCGACGGTGCCGCCGGTCAGTCGATGAAGCAGTACCTCAAACGCCTGTACGGTCTGCAAGCCGACATCTTCGAGCTCGACGTGCCCGCCGGCTGCTCGCTGCAGAACCGCCTGATCGGCGATGTGATGCTCGAAAACCGGCTGTACATCATCGGCACCTACCACAAAGGCAGACGGTGGGTCGGCCCGCCGGTCGACGTCGAGATCACCGCGCCGTGCCGGCTTGCGGTGCTCGGCCAGCGCCAGGTGGTCGAGCGCATGGCCGAGCGCTGCGAGCTGACCATCCTGCCGCGCCTCGAGATCTTCGCCGAGGAATTCGTGCCGACGCGTGCCGGTGTCGCCGAGATCGTCGTGCCGCCGGACTCGCAGGCGATCGCCAAGACCGCACGCGATCTCAAGCTGCGCCGGTCACGGGGCCTCAGCCTGCTCGCGGTGCACCGCGGCGAAAACACCTACAGCCACGTCGAGACGGAAGACCATGAGGCGACTGACATCAGCGTGATGCCGCTGCAGTCGGGCGACACACTGGTGGTACACACCCAGTGGGAGCGGCTCACCCAGCTCAAGGCCGACAACAACTACGTGATTGTCACCAGTGATTTTCCGCAGGAGGAGTTGCGCCCGAAAAAGGTTGGTTGGGCATTGCTGTTTTTCCTGATCGCGCTCGGCCTGATTCTGTTCAGCGACGTGCGCCTGTCGCTCGCGCTGCTGATCGGCGCCACCGGCATGATCGTGTCGCGCGTGCTGACCGTCGACGAAGCCTACGCGGCGGTCAGCTGGAATACCGTGTTTCTGCTCGCGAGTCTGATCCCGCTCGGGCAGGCGGTGCAGGAGACCGGCACCGCGACCTGGATTGCGCAGCAGGTGCTGAGCGCGCTCGACGGCTGGCCGATGTGGTCGCTGCAGGCCGGCGTGGCGGTGCTGGCAACGGCGTTCACGTTGGTCATGTCGAACGTCGGCGCGACGGTGTTGCTGGTGCCGCTCGCCGTCTCCATCGCGATCACCGCGGGCGGTGACCCGGCCCTCTTTGCCCTGACAGTCGCGATCTCCACCTCCAACTCCTTCATCATCCCGACCCACCAGGTCAACGCCCTCTTGATGGGCCCGGGTGGCTACCGCGTGATCGACTTCGTGCGGTGCGGCGGGATCATGACCGTGCTGTTCCTGGTGGTGTCCCTGACGGTGATGAATCTCTTTTATGCTTGAGACCGGTCGCGCCGGGGTTCGCGGCGGGCTCGGTGACCAGCCCGACAGTTGGCAGCTGCGCGGCGACAGCGCCACGCAGCAACGCGCGCTGGCGTGCGCCACCGGCCAGTTCAAGCGCGGAAACGAGCGCCGGACCGCAGCGCCAGACAACCGCGCGCGGAAACCGCCGTCGTGACACACCGGTTCAACGTTTGGGCAGCGGTCGTGGTGGTCTCCGGGTTCACGCTGGCGCTGGTGGCGTTCGAGTGGGTTCGGATCATGGCAGTGAACGACGGCCACTTCGTCTACCTGATCGACGACCCCTACATCCACCTCGCACAAGCCGAGAACCTCCTGCGGGGGCACCACGGTCTGAACCGGGAGGAGGTCTCCGCGCCCTCATCGAGCATCATCTGGCCGGTGCTGTTGGCGCTGCTTGGCGCACACGTTCTCGCGCCCCTGGTGTTGTGCACGCTGGCCACCTTGGCAACGGTATACGTGGCTGTGCAGGCCGTCGCGATCAGCATCGGAGGCGCGACGTGCGTACGCAAGGCCGGCTTCATCGCGGTGACGGTGGCGGTGCTCACACACGCGTCAAACGCGGTCGGGTTGATTTACAACGGCATGGAGCATTCGCTGCAGGTGCTGTGTGCTGTGTGCGGTGGGTATTGCTGCCGGGCTCATGGTCGAGGCACGGGATCGCCGCATCAGCGGGTGGCTGGTGACCGCGCCCCTGGTGCGTTACGAGATGCTGGCGCTCACGGGGCTGGCGTTGGGGGTGCTGTTCGTGCGGGGGCACCACCTCAAATCGGTCCTGGTGGGCGTGCTGGTGGCTGCCCTGTTGCTGGCGTACTCGGCGTTTCTGATCGGGATTGGACTCGACTACCTGCCAAGTTCCATTCTCGCGAAAGCGCGCGTGCTCGAGTCGACGGGAACCGCCACGCTTCGCAACATTCTGGAGGCCCTTTCGGTCCGTCAGGGCCTGGCGTTGGTCTCGCTCGCGTTGGTGTTGACGGCTTACGCGCTTTTCGGTGCGCGCACGGAAAAACGGCT
This sequence comes from Pseudomonadota bacterium, assembly GCA_039196715.1. Classification (NCBI taxonomy): domain Bacteria; kingdom Pseudomonadati; phylum Pseudomonadota; species Pseudomonadota bacterium. The sequence continues at coordinate 37,991 of JBCCUP010000008.1, read as the reverse complement.
GATCGCGGTGTGTGGCGCGGGCGCACTTGCCGCACACATCGCCCTCGGCAAGACGATCGGGTACCACCGCTATGAGCTGTACGCGGTCGCGCTCGGTATGCTGGTCGCGCTCTATCTCTACGGCGGACCGATTCGCCGGCGCCCCGAGGCAGGTTGGCTGTCCGCAGTCGGTGTCGCGGGTCTGGTTTCGGTTGCCGGCCTTGCCTTGGGGTTTCCCTACCTCGTGGTGCTTGGGCAGATTCCCACCGCGTCCAACAACATCTACAGCCAGCAGTACCAGATGCACCGCGTCGCGACGGCGTACGTGCGTGATCGTGTGGCGGTCAATGACCTCGGCTATGTCGCTTTCGAGAACGAACACTACGTGCTCGATTTGTGGGGGCTGTCGTCGCGCGAGGCACGGCTGGCACGCCGTGCGGCCGAACGTGCCTCAGGCGGCATTTCGGGTGGCGCGTGGATGGGTGACCTGGTGCGCGAGCGCGGCATCCCACTTGTCATGGTCTACGAGGCGTGGTTCCAGGTGGTTCCAGGTGGTTCCTGCGGACTGGGTCAAGCTCGGCGAACTGCGGCTCGACGGGCCGGTGTTGACCCCGGATCGTGACAGGGTGTCGTTCTTTGCGACCTCGTCGGGGTCTGTTGAGCGCGTGAGGCATCAGCTCGTCGCGTTCGCCTCGACCTTGCCGCCGAACGCGCGCTTCGATTTCACCGCGCCCCGTTCGCTCGACTGACGTCAGTGACCCTCCGCGGCGTGGCTGTGCAGGTGCGTTGAACCGCGCACTACCGCGGCAGGGCAGCTGTGCGAGATCGGGCGGCGTGCGGGTCAGCGTTGCCCCATCAGCCACTCGTCGAACGGGTAGGCCGTCAGGTTCTCGTGGCCGTCCTCGGTCACGAGCACCTGGTCTTCGAGCTTGATCGAGAAGCTGCCGCCCTCGGGGCTGACCAGCGCCTCGACGCACAGCACCATGCCGGGCTGCAACTCGTAGTCGAACGCGCCCTCGACCATCTGGTCGGGGTAGGCGACCAGCGGCCACTCGTCGCACAAGCCGACGCCGTGCATCAGGCAGCCGTACTTGAGTTTCTGGAATTCGGGCCGGAGCACGTGGGTGTTGCGTGAGAGGTCCTGAATGTTCACGCCGGGTTTGAGCATCGCCATGTTGTGCATGATGTGTTCGTGCGCGTGCTGCATGGCGTCGACCATCTTGGCGGGCGGCGCCTGATCGCCGATCCACCAGCTGCGACTCATGTCGACACAGATGCCGTAGCTGCCGACGAGGTCGGTGTCGAAGCTGATGATTTCGTTGTTCTGCACGGTACGCTGGCCGCACTCCTGGAACCACGGGTTGGTGCGGGGTCCGGACGCGAGCAGCCGCGTCTCGATCCACTCGCCGCCACGGCGGATGTTTTCGCTGTGCAAGACGGCCCAGACGTCGTCCTCGGACACGTCCTGAACCGGAATCTTCTCGCGTGCGAAGCGCTCCATCTCGGCGACGGCGCGTTCACAGGCGTGCGACGCGCAGCGCATGGCGAGGATTTCGTCCGGTCCTTTGATCGAGCGCGCCTTCTCGGTCAGCTCCTCACCCGGCTGCACCTCGAAGCCCTGAGCCTCGAGCGCGCGCAAGCCGTGCAGCATGACCTTGTCGACCGCGAGGCGGGTGTTGTTGCCGCCGTGTTGCTCGATCAACACGCGGACTTCGTTCGAGAAGGTGTCGGCCGCCGTGCCGATCGCATCGCCGCGGTCGAAGTAGAAGAGGTCGGCACCGGCGCGCTGCTCGCGCACCAGCGGGTTGAAGGTCGAGAGAAAAGGCGAGTTCTTGTAGTCCCAGATCACCATGTAGCCATCGGCGCACACCAGCACTGCTCGGAACGGGTTGTGCGTGTTCCAGAGCTGCATGTTGGTGCTGTCGGTCGCGTAGCGGATGTTGAGCGGATCGAACAGCAACAGGCCCCCGCAGTCGCGTGCGACGATGTGGTCGACGAGCCGCCGCCAGCGGTACTCGCGCATGGCCGGCAGGTTGGGCAACGTCAGCCCCGCTGCCGCCCACTCGCGGAAGGCGAGTTGGGTCGGGCCGATCTCGATGCGGTCGTCGTTGTTGGGTGAGCCGTCGGCGAGGTGACTGCCTTGGCTCGGGTCGATCTTGCGCTGTGCGCGGTAAGGTTCGTCGAACATCGCGTCTCTCACAGGGCGGGCGCCGCTCGCGGCAGTCTGACCGAGTCTAGCCGGGCCGTTTTGCGATCGGTAGCGCAAAAAAACGCCAAAACGCACCCATCTGCGACACGGCTTGGCCCGGCTGGTCGGTTGCCGATGAGCGGGGCTCGCACTCTAGTCGGCGTGCCGTGCCGCCGAGGTTGCCGCGGTGTCGAACCAACCGGTGCTCGCGTCCACGGCGTCGGCGCCGGTGCGGTACCAGCGCAGCGTGGCGTAGAGCTTGACCACGTCGCCAACCACGATCAGACACGGCGGTTCGAAGCCTGCGTCGGTTGCGACCTGGTGGAGGCTGTCGAGCGTGCCGACCGCGACCCGCTGGTGGGGTGTGGTGCCCTGCTGTATCAGCGCGGCGGGGGTGTCTGCCGACCGGCCGTGGGCCACGAGTTCGCGCTGGATGATCGGCAGACTCGCGGTGCCCATGTAGAACACCAGGGTCTGTTGCGGGTCGCTCATGCGTGACCAGTCGAGCACGAGTTCACCGGCCTTCAGGTTGCCGGTGTGAAAGCTCACGCTCTGCGCATGGTCGCGGTGGGTCAGCGGGATGCCGGCGTAGGCGGCGCAGCCGTTGGCGGCGGTGATGCCGGGCACCACCTGAAAGCGCACCCCGTGCGCCACCAGGGTCTCGATTTCTTCGCCGCCGCGGCCGAACACGAAGGGGTCGCCGCCCTTCAGTCGGCACACCCGCTTGCCTGAGCGTGCGAGTTCGACCAGCAGCAGGTTGAGGTCGTCCTGCGGGATCTGGTGCTCGCTGCGGCGTTTGCCGGCGTAGATGGCCTCAGCGGAGGTCGGAATGAGCGCGCGAATCGGCGGCGAGACCAGACGGTCCCAGACGACAACATCCGCCTGCTGCAACAGGCGCAGCGCGCGCACAGTCAGGAGGTCGGGGTCGCCCGGGCCGGCGCCGACGATGTACACCTCACCGTCGGAGTCGACCTCCTCGGGGTTGTCGAGCAGTCGACCCAACACGGTCTCGGCTTCGTCGTCGTGGCCGCTGTGCACCAGATCGGCGACCGGTCCCTCGAGGATCTCCTGCCAGAAGCGGCGGCGTTGCTTCGCCGGCACACGCCGCTTGACCTGGCCGCGGAACCGTTCGAGCAGCGCCGCGAGGCGCGCGTAGCTCATCGGCAACAGGGTCTCGAGGCGGCTGCGGATCAGCCGGGCGAGCAGCGGCGAGGCCCCGCTCGTGGAGATGGCGACCTGGATCGGGTCGCGGTCGATGACCGAGGGCAGGATGAAATCGCCGCCCTGGCTGTCGGTCGCGGCGTTGCACAACACGCCGCGCACCTGGCACAGCGCGACGATCTCGCGGTTGAGCGCCGGGTCGTCGGTCGCGGCGAACACGAGGTCGGCACCGTCGAGGTCATCCGGTGCGAAGCGGCGGTGCTGGCAGCAGACGTTCGGATTCGCTTCCAGCGCCGCCTGGATGGTTGGCGCGATCACGGACAGCCGCATGCCCGCGCGCAGCAGCAGCTCGGCCTTGCGGGTTGCGACCACACCACCGCCCACCAGCAGGGCGTTGCGGTCGGTGCTGTCGAGGAAGAGGGGCAGGTAGGGCATTGCGGTATTTTGCAGCAATGCCGTGCGCCACTCCATGCGCGTGTGCAGAGAATCGCTGCGGTATAGTCAGGCCGCACGCACAGCCAACACCGAGTGAGGGGGAACCCGTGGACGACGACCAGGCAAAACACCAGCGCTTTGCAGAGAAACGCAACGCGGGGTACGAAAAGAAGCAGGCCAAGGCCACCACCGAGAAGGGCCTGGTGATAGTCAACACCGGCACGGGCAAGGGCAAGTCGACCGCGGCCTTCGGTATGGCGCTGCGTGCCATCGGCCACGGCATGGGTGTGGGCGTGGTGCAGTTCATCAAGGGCGCCATGGCGACAGCCGAACGCGACCTGCTCGACGCCTACGAGCAGGTCGAGTTCCACACCCTCGGCGACGGGTTTACCTGGAAGACCCAGGACCGCGACAAGGACATGGCGTCGGCAGCCCACGCCTGGTCGGTGGCCGAGCGCCTGCTCGGCGATGACGCGATCGGCCTCGTGGTGCTCGACGAACTGAACTGGGCGCTGAAGTACGAGTACGTTGACCTCGACGCTGTGCTCGCGGCGCTCGCCGCCCGCCCGGCCATGCAGCACGTGGTCATCACCGGACGCAACGCGCCCGACCGGCTGGTCGAGGCCGCCGACATGGTCAACGAAATCCGGGCGGTCAAGCACCCTTACAAGGAACAAGGGGTCAAGGCGCAGGCCGGGGTTGAATTTTGACGCGGACCGGGTTCGCTCGAGGTGCCTGGCTCACGTGGCTGCTGGCGCTGGCCACGGCACTCGCAGTCTGTGCGGCACCGCCATCGCCGCCGGCGTCCGCACCGGACGCGGTGCCCGCCGCGTTGACCCGGTTGTTCAACGCGGCCGAGGTGCGCGAGGGGTTCTTCACACCGGCGATCCGCGGCACCGGGTTTGCCGACAGTGTGGCCGGCATCCGCGACGACACCCTCGAGGCGCACGGCGCGTTACGCGGCGTGCGCGAGGACGAGGCCTTCTGGTTGCTCGACTTCGACGAGGCGGTCGTGCCGGTGTTTGCGCGGCTCGACGCCGAGGGCGGCTTCACCACGCTCTGGTTCAACCTGACCGAGCCGCGCACCCCGCCAACGCGTGCGGACATCGAACAGGTCCTGCCCGAGTTTGGCGGCACCGTGAGCCTGCTCGTCGAGCGCGATGGCGAGCTGCTGTTTGCCCGCGACGCCGACACGCCGCTTGCGGTCGGCTCGGCGTTCAAACTGCTGGTGCTGCGCGCCTTGCAGCAACAGCAGGCCACGGGCCGGCTCCCCGCCGACGCGAGCCTCTCGCTTGCGCAGCAACACGTCTCGTTGCCGAGCGGCCGCTTGCAGGACGCGCCGGTCGGCTCGGCGCACCGCATCGCCACACTGGCAGAAGACATGATCCGATTGAGCGACAACACCGCGACCGATGTGCTGATCGACGCGCTGGGACGCGACGCGCTCGAAGCGCTCTCACCAAGGAACACGCCGTTTCTCGACACCGGCGCGGTCTTCCGGCTCAAGGACCCGCGCAACGCCGACCTGTTGGCCCAGTGGCGGGTGGGTGACACGGCTGCCCGTCGGGGCGTGCTCGACGCACTCGCGTCGAGACCGTTGCCACCGCTCTCGGTGTTCGATGCCGGCCCGGTCGCGCTCGACGTCGAATGGTTCTTGAGCGCGCGTGAGCTCTGCGCTGCGCTGCGTGCCGTCGGGTTCGCGCCCGCCGTGGTGCAGAACCCCGGACACCTCGACCCGTCGCGCTGGGCCCGCGTGGCCTACAAGGGTGGGTCCGAGCCCGGTGTGATCAACCAGAGCTTCCTGCTCGAGGACACCGCGGGGCGCACGGCCTGCGTGGTCGGCACCTGGAACAACGAGGCCGGCATGGTGACTTTGCCGTTCCTGCGGCTCATGAGCCACCTGGTGCGGCTCGCGCGCGAGTTACCCTAGGCGCGTTTGCGGGTCCTTCGAGGGTCGTGCGCGGCGCGGCCGGTGTCGCAATCGACGCGAGTGTGGCGGGGATTGCTGGTACACTCGGCGCCAGCGATCGGTCACCTGCCACCCACCTGGGTCGCAGGTGTAAAAAAGGGAATCGGGTGACATGCCCGAGCTGCCCCCGCAACTGTAACGGTGGAGTGTGCCGCACACGCCACTGGTCTCGGCACCCCGCCGGACCGGGAAGGCGCGTCACACGGTGACCCGGAGCCAGGAGACCTGCCGTCGCATGACGTTCCGACGAGCGGGGAGCTCACTTTGGACCGAACACCGACTGCCGCACGCGCGGACGAGACCGCGTCATCCACCTCCGCCGCCGTGCTCCACGTCTGCACCACCTGCAACCGGGATCGCGCGGCCAATGCGCCCGACGGGCTGAGTGGCGGCGAGCACTTTCTGCAACGGCTTCAGGCGGCCTTCGCCGACTCCGATGTGTCGTTACGTCCGGTCCAGTGCCTGATGGCCTGCGATCACGCCTGCAATGTGCACTTGTGTGATCCCTCAAAATACAGCTATGTCATTGGACGCTTTGAGCCGTCGGCCGAGTCGGCCGATGCGCTCGCTGCGTACGCTGCGCTCTACACGCAGTCCGAAAGCGGGCGCGTACCGTACAAACAGTGGCCTGCCGCCATCAAGGGCCACTTCATCGCCCGAATGCCCCCCTTCGACGAGTCACCCGCATGAAAAAGTTGCCCGCCACCGTTGTCACCGGCTTTCTCGGCAGCGGCAAGACCACCCTGGTCCAGAACGTGTTGAAAAACACCGAAGGGTTGCGGGTCGCTGTGATCGTCAACGAATTCGGCGCGATGGACGTCGACACCGAGTTGGTCCGCCAGTGTTCGATCGGGTGCGAGGACGAAACCGAGTCCGGCCCCGGCATCTACGAACTCGCCAACGGCTGCATCTGCTGCACCGTACAGGAGGAGTTCCATCCGGTGCTCGAGCAGTTGATCGAACGCCGTGACCAGATCGACCACATCCTGATCGAAACCTCGGGGCTCGCCCTGCCAAAGCCGCTGGTGCAGGCCTTCGCCTGGCCGGAAATCCGCACAGCCTGCACGGTCGATGCGGTGATCACGGTGGTCGATGGGCCGGCGGTGGCCGCCGGTCGGTTTGCCGACGACCCGGACGCGGTGCAGGCGCAGCGGCTCGCCGACGACAGCCTCGACCACACACCGGAGCTGGTCGAGTTGTTCGACGACCAGCTCAGCGCGGCCGATCTCGTGCTGGTCAACAAGACCGACCTGATGTCGGACGACACCCTGGCGAGCGTCTCGGAGGCAATCACCGCGCGTCTGCCGCGCGAGGTCAAGCTGTTGCCGACTGCGCAATGCGCTGTTTCGCCGAGTGTGCTGCTCGGTGTGGGCGCGGCGGCCGAGGACGCGATCGACCACATCCACACCCACCACGACCACCACCACGACCACGACGAAGACCACCACCACGCGCACGACGTGTTCAGCCACGTGGTACTCGACCTGCCGCCGATGACACCCGAGGCGCTGCAGGCCGGCCTGGACGCTCTCGTTGGGGCGGAGACGGTCTTCCGGATCAAGGGCCACGCCGCCGTACCTGACAAGCCGATGCGCTTGCTGGTGCAGGGGGTCGGTGCGCGCTTCGACACCCATTTCGATCGGCGTTGGCGCGATGATGAGGCGCGTCGCACGCGCCTGGTGTGTATCGGCTTTCATCTTGACCAGACGCGCCTGGAGACCCACTTCGAGACTCGGCCGGTGGCCTGACCCCGTTCGCGGGTCGGCGCGCGCTGCTGAATCCGGGCCGCGCGCTCCGGTGGCAACAGCGTTCAGGCGGTCATGCCACGTGTGCTTGCTGCGGCACAGCCGGTGGCCGCAGAATGCCGGTAGTCCAGATCGCCAGTGGGCGTGCCAAGCGATGACCTCACCACTCGAAAACCGGGCCTTCGCGCGACTCTTTGCTGCGCAGTTGCTCTCACTCGTGGCCAACGGCCTTGTTGTTGTCGCGCTCGCCCTGAGCGCGCACGCCTTTCGACCTGACGCAGCGGGCGCGTTACTCGCGACCGCGCTGATCGGCAAGATGCTCGTCTACGTCACGGTTGCGCCGGTGGTCGGTGCGTACATCGACCGCCTGCCGCGGCGCAATTGGCTTGTCACCCTCGATCTGGCCCGCGCGGGCCTGTTGCTGTGGTTGGCTGTGGTCGGTTCCAGTGTTGCGTTTGTGCTGCTGGTTGCGGTGTTCTACATGTTTTCGGCTGCGTTCACGCCGGTATACCAGGCTGCGATTCCCGATCTCCTCGACGACGAGCAGTACGTGAAGGCGCTGAGCTGGTCTCGGCTTGCTCAGGAGTTGGAGGGCATGGCGGGTCCGCTGCTCGCCGCGGGGCTGCTCTTTGTCGCCGACCACACGCGACTCTATGCCCTCTCGGCGGTGTTGCTGATCGGCTCTGCCGCGCTCGTCTGGTGGAGTCGGGTACCGTCGGCAGCGGCCAGCGAGCGTGCCGGCGGCGTGCTGCACAATCTGCTGTTCGGCATCAGCGCCTACACCCGGACGCCGCGGTTGCGCGGTTTGCTGGCGCTGCACGCAGTCGTCTCCTTCAGCGGCGCCCTGGTCATTGTCAACACGGTCGTGTTGGTGCGGGAGTACTTTGAACTGCCCGAGCACTGGGTGCCCTTGACGGCCGGTGCTGCGGGCGTTGGTGCGGTTCTGGCGGCCTGGAGTGTGCCGGGCCTGTTGCGGCGCACCGACACACGCACCGTGATGTTGTCCGGCGCGCTGGTCGCACTGCTCGGTCTGGGCCTCGGGGTTGCAACGCGTTCCCACACCGCTGTGCTGTTCGTCTGGTTTCTCGTGGGTGTCGGTGGCTCTCTGATCCTGACACCCTCGGGTCGAATCATCATTGCGTCGTGTCACGACAGCGACCGCAGCGCCCTGTTTGCCACCAATTTTTCACTCTCTCACGGCATCTGGTTGCTGGCGTACGCCAGTGCCGGATTTCTCGGCGCGGTGTTGCCCGTCGATGTCTGGTTTTGGCTCCATGCGGCCATTTCGGGCCTGGCCTTGTTGCTCGCTGTGCGGCTTTGGCCGCGCGATGACCCGGACGCGCTGCTGCACCGTCACGACGCACTGGACCACGATCACCTGCACACCCATGACGATCACCACCAGCATGTGCACGAGGGGTGGGAGGGCCCGGAGCCGCACCGGCACCCGCACCACCACGCCGCGACCAGGCACGCACACCCCTTTGTCATCGACGAGCACCATCGGCACTGGCCGCGCTGAACGCCGTCGGGCGGTATCGGCCGAGCGCTGGCATGCAATCTGCGCGACAGCGGTCCTCCCTCAGCCAAGCAGTGAACACCATGGGTCTCGTGACGCGTGTGATCGGCATCGGTGTCGGGCTGCTCGGCGGTCTGGCCTGCGGCGTGGCCGCGGTCGGCACCGCCAGCGTCTGGCTCGCCTACCTCGAGCGCGCCCCGCTGAACGTCACGTACGCTGTGGGTCTGCTGGCGGCCGGCGTGGTGTGGGGGCTGGTGCGTCCCGGGCAGGTGGCTTTCTCGGTGCGCCCGGTGTTGCTGCTGCTCGGGGGGTTCGAGCTGCCCGGTCTGTCCGGCAGCAGTTGGAGTGGGTCGGTGTGGCTCGGCGGTATCACCAGTGGCACGGTGGTGCTCGGCGCGCTCGGCATCGGCGTTGCGCTGCTGAGCGGCATTGCGGTTCTCGGTGTGGCCAGCTCGGTGCTGTTCTGGGCACCGGTGCTGTTTGCAGCGCGACCGCGGCGGGCGCCCAAGCGCGTTCAAGGCATCTGACGGGCCTGTGAGACTGTCCCTCGGTGGTCGCCACCCGGTAGTCGCTACCCGGTGGTCGCCACCCGGACTGGTCAGCTATCCTAGCCGGGTCTCACACTGAGTGGTGTCGCTTGCCATGCCCGACAAGATTTCCGTAGCCAAGCCCCTGGTTGTCCTGCACGGGGATGAGATGGCGCAGATCGCCTTTGAACGCATTCTCGAGCAGTTCGTGCGCAAGCGCCTCGACATCGACCTGGTCGAGATCGATCTCACTGCGGAGAACCGGCTGTTGTCCAACGGCCAGGCGGTGCTCGACGCCATCGACGCGCTCAAGACGCACGGCGTGGGCATCAAGAACGCTGGCATGACGGTCAACCGCAGCCAACTCGACGACCTGCTGGCCAAGCACCCGCACATTGTCGAAGCCGAGCTGGACCGGCTCGCTACCAAGTCGCCGAACGGCGCCATCCGCAAGGGCATCGGCGGCAACATCACGCGCGAGGACATCCAGTTTCGCAACATCGAGCTGCAGCGACCCGGCTGGGTGGGGCGCGACATCGATGTGTTCACAATGGAGCACGGCGGCATCAAGGACAGCGCGAACGCGCTGTCCGACGCAACCGGTGTGGTCAAGCTGATGTTTGTTGGCAGCAGCGGGGACCCGGAGGAGCTGCACCGGCGGTTCATCAACAAGGGCGACCCCTGGTTGCTCGCGACCAACGACATGGTCGACGTGGATGCCTGGGCGCACGCCTTTTTCCAACGTGCGCTGGAGGAGAAGCGGGACGCCTATCTCGGGCTCAAGGACACCGTGATCCCGGGCTACGACGGCGTGATGCGCGAGGCCATTGAGGGCGTTTTCGAGTCCGCGTACCGCACGCGGTTTGCCGAGGCTGGCATCGCCTACCACTACGAGCTGATCGACGCCCAGGCGGCACGCCTTGTCGCCAACCCGCCGGAGCGCGCCCTCTGGGGTGTGCCGGACAACACCAGTGGCCGCAAGTTGCTCAAGCTCGTCGAAGAGCTCAAAGTGCACGGCATTTCGTTGCGCAAGGCCCACGTGTCGATCTCGCGCATGAGCGCCGGCGGTGGCGACCAGTACGGCAGCTACAACGCGGCAATGGCCGAGGACGGCATCCTCAAGGTGCAACTCGACGGCCGCGAAGTGCACGCCCGCCGCGTCAAGGCAGGCGACCCGGTGCTGTTCATGAGCAACGACCGGGAAGCCATCAAGGACTGGGTGTCGCAGGTGTTTCGCGACGCCTCGCGCAAGGACAAGGAGGTCTACTTCGGCCTCAAGCGCGAGTACATGGAATACGACGACGTGTTCAGCAACGTCATCGCCCAGGTGCGAAAAGAACTCGCGCAACGCGACACGCCGCCGCCGTCGTTCATGATCATGCGGCCCTCGAGTCAGCTCAAGAAGATGATCACCGACCCGCCGCGCAACGCCCTGTACCCGGCACAGAACCTCGACGGCGACATCTTCTCCGACATCTCGGCCGCACTGGGAGGCAGCCTCGCCACGGCCAGCTCGATCATCGAGAGCACCGACGGCACGATGCTGTACGAGGCGCCACACGGCACCGCGCACGACTTGTATCTGAAGTACCTTGAGTCCGACGGCAAGGAAGCGCTGTTCAATTCCTCGGCCCTGCTGTACGCCCTGGCCAACGCCCTCGAGAACGTTGCCGAGCGTGAGAGCAACGACGCGCTTCACGCCTACGCCGAATCGCTCAAACGCGCACTGATCGATACCGTTGACGCCGGGACCATCACCGGTGACCTCAAGGGCAAGACCCGGGACCCGGACAATGAAAACGTGGTCGACATGTTCGGTTTTCTCGATGCGGTCGAGTCCCGCGTGCCGTGAGACGCCGTCGACCCCAACGGCGGGCGGTCCGCCCGGTCACGCAGGTGTCACACGTGTGAGTGAGCGCCCCGAAATCACCCAGCGGCTCGCTGGCCGGCTCAAGGAGGAGCGCGCCAGCAAGGGTCTGAGCCTCGACGCCCTGTCGAAGCTCTCGGGCGTATCCCGCTCGATGCTGAGTCAGATCGAACGCGGTGAGTCCAGCCCGACCGTCGCAAGCCTCTGGCAGCTGACCAAGGCGCTCAACGTTGACTTCGGCACCTTGCTCGACGCCGATGACCACCAGGCCAGGGCCATCCGAGAGCACCTCACGGCCGACCAGGTACCGGTCATCGACGACCGAACGGTGGGCTGCGCCTTCCGCATCCTGAGTGGGCCGGAGGATGTTGGCCAAACCGAGGTGTACGACATCGCATTGCATGCCGGTGCGAGGCTCGAGAGCGAGGCGCATCGGGTCGGGTGTGTGGAGCACCTGACAGTGCTCGACGGCGAGGTGGAGGTGTGGTCGGACGGCGAGACGGTGCAGGCGCGGACCGGGGATACGGTGCGCTACCGGGCCGATGTCGCGCACGCCATCCGCGCTGCGGACCACGCGCGCGTGCTGCTGGTTGTCAAGAACCCCTGACCTTCGGTCAGCGCCATCAGAATCCGCTATTCGGGATTCACTTCCGTGATCTTGCTATATCCTGTAAACAGGAATAGTATCCGTCATACTGGATTATCACGGGTGGCACACCATGGCTTCAGCGTTCCTCGCGCACCTCGACGACGCCTTGGCAGAGCTCGAATCGGCTGGCCTGCTCAAGCGTGAACGCGCACTCTCGTCGCCTCAGTCGGCGCGGGTCACGCTCGACGGACACGCCCCGGACAGGCAGTGGATCAACCTCTGTTCGAACAACTACCTCGGGCTCGCCGACCACCCCGCGTTGATCGACGCGGCGCGGGAAGCCCTCGACACCGCGGGCTACGGGATGGCCTCAGTGCGCTTCATCTGCGGCACGCAGACGTTGCATCGCACGCTCGAGGCCGCGCTGGCGGACTACCTGGATCAGGACGACGCGATTCTCTTCGCCGCCTGCTTCGACGCCAACGGTGGACTGTTCGAAGCGCTGCTCGGGCCGGAAGACGCCGTGGTCTCGGATGCGCTCAACCACGCCTCGATCATCGACGGCATCCGCCTGTGCAAGGCTTCGCGCTACCGCTACGCGAACGGCGACCTGAACGCGCTTGAGGATGTTCTGAAGCGCGCGCGCGCGGACGGCGCGCGGCACGTGCTCATCGCCAGCGACGGGGTGTTTTCGATGGACGGGACGATCGCCGAGCTCGCTGCGGTGCGCGCGCTCGCCGACCGCTACGACGCCCAGTTGATGGTGGACGATTGCCACGCGACCGGCATCATCGGTGCGCGCGGCGCGGGCACGCCGAGCCACTGTGGGGTGGCAGCCGATATCCTGACCGGCACGCTCGGCAAGGCGCTTGGCGGCGCGCTCGGCGGCTATGTCGCCGGGCCGGGCGCCGTCATCGACACCTTGCGCCAACGCGCGCGGCCCTACCTGTTCTCGAACGCGTTGCCGCCGGCCATCACGGCGGCGGGCATCGCCGGTGTCGCGCTGGCCGCCTCGGCGGACGACCGCCGCGCGCAACTGCACGCGCACGCGGCTCGCTGGCGCCGCGGCCTCGTTGAGCACGGCTTTGACGTGTTGCCGGGCGACCACCCGATCGTCCCCGTGATGCTCGGTGACGCCACCCTGGCGCAGCAGATGGCGGCCGAGCTCGACGCCCGTGGTGTGTTCGTGTCGGCCTTCTTCCACCCGGTTGTGCCGCACGGCCAGGCGCGCATCCGCACGCAGATGTCCGCCGCTCTGAGCGAGGCCGACCTCGATCAGGCGCTCGACGCCTTTGTCGAGGCGGGCCGGGCAGTGGGGGCGGTCGCATGAGCCGCAACAGCATGCTCGCACTCGAAAAGACGCACGCCGCACCCGGCTTGTGGCAAGTCCAGGCACCACTGCCCGACATCGGCCCGCACGATGTGCTGATCAAGGTCAACGCGACCGGCATCTGCGGCACCGACATCCACATCTGGAACTGGGACGACTGGGCCGCGCACACCGTGCCGGTGCCGCTGATCACCGGGCACGAGTTTGCCGGCGAAATCGTCGAATGTGGCGCCGCGGTGACGGGCCTGCGCGTCGGCCAGCGCTGCTCGGGCGAAGGACACCTGATCGGCCGGGACAGCCGCCAGGCGCGCGCCGGCAAGTTCCACCTCGACCCGGGCACGCGCGGGATCGGTGTCGACGTACAAGGTGCCTTTGCCCAGTACCTCTGCATGCCGGCATTCAACGTGGTGCCGCTGCCCGACGACATCCCCGACGAGATCGGTGCGATCCTCGACCCGCTCGGCAACGCCGTCCACACCGCGTTGAGTTTTGACCTGCTCGGCGAGGACGTACTGATCACCGGTGCGGGGCCGATCGGCATCATGGCAGCTGCGGTGGCGCGGTACGCCGGCGCGCGCCATGTGGTCATCACCGACCTCAACCCCGACCGTCTCGCGCTCGCTGAGCACGTGGTGCCCTCGGTGCACACGGTCGATGTCAGTCGAGAGGTGTTGCCCGATGTCTGTGCTCGGCTTGGCCTCGCCGAGGGCTTCGACGTCGGCCTCGAGATGTCCGGCAGCCAGGCGGCGCTTGACGCGATGGTCGAGTCGCTCGTCATGGGCGGCAAGATCGCGATGCTCGGCATCCCGCCGGGCCAGTCGCCGGTTGACTGGAGCCGCATCGTGTTCAAGGCCATCACCATCAAAGGTGTCTACGGCCGCGAGATGTTCGAGACCTGGTACAAGATGATTGCCATGCTGCAGAACGGCCTGGACGTCAGCCGGGTGATCACCCACCGCTACGCCGCCACCGACTTCGCCGAGGCCTTCGACGCGATGCGCTCTGGGCGATCAGGCAAGGTGGTGTTGAGCTGGTAAGTCGGGTGGGGTGCAGTTCGCCCGCTACCGGCCGCTAGGGCAAAAAACCGCTGCGGCACACCCTGTGCCGCGGCAGGGCCCTGCCACCTCCAACGGAGCCGGACGCGGCGCGATGCGGACACGCACCCCAAGGACACAGGCATGATCGCGCGCGCGATGCTCGTGCTCGTGTGCGCCGCGCTGCCGTCGATCGGCGCGGCCAGCGCGATCCGCTACGACTACCTCGATTACCGCCGTGTGCAGCTCGACGACCGGCTGTCGCAGCCACGCTACGCGCACGAACTGGTGTTGCACGGGCAGCTTGATGGCGACTTGATCTACCGTCTGGGCCTGCGCTCGGGGCCCGCCACAGAACGCTACAGTCTGGCCGGTGGGCTCACGCACGACTACACGCTCTCGCGCAGCAGCTACGCGTTGCTCGGGGTGCAGCTCGACGGCGATGACCTGCAAGCCAACTTCGACGGCGGCTTGCGTGCCAAGGTGTTTGGGGGGGCGGTGGAGTTCAACGGAGCCGTGAGCGCCCAGGCCTCGCACGCTGCCGACGACGGCGTCGAGGTGAGTGCCGGCCTTCACGTGTTCGTCGCACCGGGCGTCGCGCTCGGTGTGTCGTTGGCGCGGGCCACCGGCGACGTGCGCACAGCGCGCCTCTCGCTGCGGTTCGAACAGCACAGCGACGCTGCGCGACGACAGCGACTGCCGTGATTGCAGCGGCGAACGGGCAACGCTGGACAGGGCAGGGGTGCTGCGTCGTCACCCGGGTGCGGCCGAGTAGAGGGTCAGCGACCGAACACCGCGTCGAGTCGCGCCAGGCCGGCACGCAGCACGTCGCCGTGGTTGGCGTACCCGATGCGCAGGTAGCCCTCCATGTTGAGGGCACTGCCGGGTGTCAGCATCACACCGGTCTTTGAAAGTATGTCGACGCACAGGGCTTCGGACGGCGTGTCCTGCGGGTATTTCAGCAGCGCCGTGGTGCCGGCCCGTGGGACGACCCAGCTCAGCGTGTTCCGCTCGCGCATCCAGTCCGAAAGGGCCGCGAGGTTTTCGGTCACGATGCGTTGGCTGCGTGCCAGGATGGCGTCGCTGTGCTCGAGCGCGAGCGCGGCAAAGTGGTCGTCCAGCATGCCGACGGAAATCGTGTCGTAGTCGCGGTGGACGGAGACGGCCTCGAGCAGGTCGCGCGGTGCGATGACCCACCCGAGCCGGAGGCCGGCAAGCGAAAAGGCCTTCGAGACGCTCGCCGTGCTGATGCCCCGCTCGTAGACGTCAACGATCGACGGACAGCGGGCGACGCCGGGTTGCTCGGTGCCACGGTACACCTCGTCGCACAGCACCCACGCACCGACCGAGCGCGCGATCGCGGCGATCTCGGTCAGACCCGCCTCGGACATGAGCGCACCCGTGGGGTTGTTCGGGTTCGTCAGTGCGATCAGCTGCGTGCTCGGCCGCACCAGTCGGCGCAGGGCGTCGAGGTCGGGCAGCCAGTCGTCCGCTTCGCGCAGCGCCAGCGTCTCGACCTCAGCGCCGAGGCTGGCGGGAATCGAGTAGTGTTGCTGGTAGGTCGGCACCACGCAGACCACGTGGTCGCCCGGGTTGACGACAGTCCTGTGCACCAGCATGTTCGCGCCGATCGTGCCGTGCGCGACCATGACGTTGTCCTCGGTCGCGGTCTTGTACAAGGCCGCGATCGCGGCGCGCAGGCGTGGCGAGCCGGTGATGTCGCCGTAGGAGAGGCGCAGGGGCAGCAGTGTGTCGAGGTCGCGCTCGCGCTGACCGCAGATCTCGAGCAGCGAGGCGACGGTCAGGCTGTCGACGCAGGTCTCTGCGAGGTTCCAGTCGCACCGCGTCTCCCACGCGTTCATCCAGATTTCAACGCCAAACGGTTCGATGTGCATGCAGGTCACGTAGAGCCAAACAGACCGTGAGCATGCCACAGCCGCTCGCGATGGGGGACGCCGGTGCAAGGGTCAACCGCGAGGCACATCCAATCGCGGCAGGCCAGCGGAACGGCCAAGCTCCCACACAGATCGAAGCAGGCAGGGACAGTCGTGGGAGCCGCGTCGTCACACCGTGACACGCGGCGAAGCGGCGGCGCGAGATTCGGCTGTGTGGCACCGACATTCGTCCGGCGTCCCAACGGGACGGCCGAACTCCCACAAAGTCCGAGGCTGGCGGGTCACCGCTGTGGGAGATTCTATGGTGCGTAGCAAGCGTTTTCTGTGTGTTTTCTACGCTGAGCCGAACAACAGTGCCTCGTCGTAGTCTCTGCCCGTTTTCAGCAGGCTGAACGCGACCCTGGCGATCTTCCTCGCCAGGATCACCAAGGCCTGGGTGCGCTCGAAGCCACGGGCCAGGTAACGCTCGTAGTACTGTTTCCACTTGCCGACACGACACGCCGACATCGCTGCGTTGTGCAACAGACGCCTGACCTCCGAGTCCCCCTTCTTGCTCAAGCGCCGCCGCCCTGTCTTGCGCCCCGAGTCGTTCGCGATCAGATCCAGTCCAATGAACGCGATAAACGCATCGACCCGCGTGAAGTTGCCAGCGTAGTAGGTTGCTGTCAGTGCAGCGCTGGTGAGGGGCCCCACGCCGGTGATCTGTCGGCAACGCCGCGCTTCGTCTTTGATGTCCTGGTGCTCGATCAGGCCGTTGATCAACCGGTCCAGCTTGGCCACTGTCGCCTTGAGCGAGGCGATGACCTCTGCGGTGTCGATCTGCGGCACGTCGCTGAATGACTGTCTCAGGGCCACTGTGTGCTTGATCACCTCGCTGCGACGCTTCAGCAAGGTCCTGATGGCACTGATGTTTTCGGGTGTGGGCCGCCACGGCGTCAGCGCGGCGTGTTCGTGCTGGAGGTAGCGCAGCAACAACCTCGCGTCACTCGGATCGGTCTTCGCACGTTGGCCGACGCTCTTGCGGTACTGGCTGAGCTTGAGACCGTTGACGAGGTACACCCGGTGCCCGGCCGCGTGCAGTGCCTCAGCGAGCAGCTGGTGGTATCGCCCGGTCGACTCCATCAGCACAGCACACGGTCCAGGTAAGTCAGCTATCCAAGCCTGAAGTGCTGCGAGTTCGTTGCCAACGCGTTGCACCGTTGACTGATCGGAACGCGCCACAACGACCTCGTGTTTGGCCACATCAACCCCGATAAACAGATCTGTTGCTGACTTGTGCACAGCGGCGTCCTCCGATAGGTTTAGGGTGCCTGTCGGGGGGCTCGTTGACGCAAGCTTGCACTTAATCGGCGGTCCAGGTTTGCTCTGGCCGTTAGATTCCACATTGGCGTTAGCGAGACGGGGCGGGAGATACACTCCCACAGTCTGTATCCGGTAACGGATCAGAAGCGCGTCAGTCAGCCCCTCCACCCCGACAGGTTTTTCTCTGTATCACCTGCGGAATCGACCATACAAGTTGCGTCCTCGCGAAGCGAGACGCGACGAGAGTCACAGGCACAGTTCTTCGCCCTGGGCGGGCCCCCGGGTGTCACTGCGCGACGACCGCGCTCCCACAGGTGCAGTGGCACGCCGTTTGAGCGGCGTCCCCGCGCAAGGTGACGTCAGGCCTATCCAACGACGAAGCGAGTGCACACGGATACCGCGAGCAAAACCCGTCTGCACAGCGGAACTTCGCAACCCGCACTGAGACCAAGCGCTGCCAGCCAATGTCGCCCTACGAGCCAGCCAGACGAGCGTTCAATTCCCCACGATGACCACCGAAAACCAAAGCAGCCAATTCGCCGCCTCAGGATTCACAGACCTGCCCAACTCCGTGATCACAGCTGACGTTAGGTGGCACCCATGATTCTGGTCGCAGCCTGTGTGCTGGGTTTTGTGTCGGTGGCGTTCGGCGCGTACGCGGAACACGCCCTGCGCGAACCGGTCGGCGAGGAGAACTTTCGGTTCCTCATGACCGCAGTGCGCTACAACCAGGTCTACGCGGTGGTGACATTGGCCCTCGGGCTCGCCGCCCACGCGGGCGGCCCGCTGTCGCGCATTCCCGCGTTCAACTGGAGCGCCGGTCTGTTCGTGCTCGGCACCGTGCTCTTCAGTGGCAGCATTTACATTTCCGTGACCTTTGCGCTCGAAGGCTTGCTGATCCTCACCCCGGTGGGCGGCGTCACCTTGATGGTGGCCTGGGCGTTGTTGCTGGTCACAGCCGTGCTCTCAGTGGTATCAGCCCGCCAATCCGGAACGCCGGAAACCGAAAAAGACGGTTGAACACTGCGAACACTGGCGCGAGCAACAGCGAGACGCGGCGCATGGTGCAAGCGCTTCTTTTGAACTCTCCGCCACCGCTTTCGCCCGGTGTCCCTGCGCGACGACCGCGCTCCCACAGATTCAGTAGCAACCTGTGAGAGCCGTGTCCGCGCTGTGCCATCAGGCGCGAGCAAGACACAGAGCCCTCTGTGGGAGTTGCGTCCTCGCTGTGCGAGACGCGACGAAACGCTGACTGCTAAGTGCTTTAGCGTGCTGCCTAACCCCTTCGCCCGGTGTCGCTTCGCGACGACCGGGCTCCCACGAAGCCTGTGGCAAGCCGTGGGAGTTGCGTCCTTCCTGGGCCGTCAGGCGCGGGGAGACGCGACGAAAGACATTAAAGCCAGCGTTTTGCCCTAGGCGGGCCCCCGGTGTCACTGCGCGACGACCGGGCTCCCACATGAGCTGTGGCGTGCTGTGCGTGTTGCGTCCTTGAAGTCAGGCGGCGGCCGGCGCCGTGCCGAACAGGTTGAGCAACAGCGCCTCGAACCAGGCGCCCTGGGCCTCGGTGTGGCGGTAGTGCAAGTCGAGTGATTCGGTTTCGCTCTGGCTGCCGGGCGACGCGTAGAAATGCGGCGTCCAATAGTCCGCCTGCCAATCGCGGAACACTTCGGTGTTCACTTCCGGGTGAAATTGCAAGCCGTAGACATTGTCGCCGACCCGAAACGCCTGATTCGGGAAGGCCTCGCTGCGCGCCAGGTGCACCGCGCCCGCCGGCAGTTCGAAGGCCTCGAAATGCGCCTCGGTCACGTGCAGGCCCTCCGCCGGCACGAATCCGCTGTCGTCCACGGGGAAGACCGGGTAATAGCCGAACTCGCAGAGACCGTCTGCGGGCCGCATGACATCGGCCCCGTGCGCCGCCGCGAGCAGTTGCGCGCCGAGGCAGATCCCCAGCACCGGGATGCCGGACGACTGGCAATCGAGCATCCACTGCATCTCGTCGCGCAGGTAGGGGAAGCGCTCCAACTCCGTGACATTCTGGCCGCCGCCGTAGACAATGGTGCCGGCAACGTCGTCCGCAGGCACACCCAGCGGATCGCCGGCATGCGGGTGGACGTGCTCGAGCTCGAATCCGCGGGCCCGCAGCACGCGGCACGCGACGTCGTCGAGCTCCAACGCGTTGTGGTGGTGGCGAACCATCACGAGTCTGTTCTTCATCGGTTTCCGGTCTGGTTGTCTCTGGACGGTGTGACAGTGCCGTGTCGCCGGCACACCGTCACTCTGTGGGCGAAGACCGGTTTCGTCAACCGATCGCGCGTGCCGGGTACGCACGCGCCACACCGGGCCGGCTGGCCCCGACCAGGGCACTATGCAACACACCCCGCCGGCCACGGCGCGCAAGGAACTCGGCAACCGGGGCCTGGTGATTTACGCCGGCCTGATCACGGCGCTTGGCGCGTTCGCGGTGGACAGCACGCTGCCGATGTTCGTTGCGATGGCGGCGGAGCTCGGCACCGGTGTCGACGCCCTGCCCCAGACCATCACGGTGTTCCTCTTCGCCATCGGCATCGGCCAACTCATCTTCGGTCCCCTGTCGGACCGCTACGGTCGGCGCCCGGTGTTGGCCGTGGGCTTGAGCCTGAACCTGATCGGAGCGCTGGTGTGCTACTTCGCCAGCACACTCGACACGATGCTGCTCGGCCGCGTGATACAGGGCTTCGGCTCGGGCGTCGGGCCGGCGGTCGGCCGCGCGATGTTGCGCGACCGCTTCACCGGCGACGAGCTTGCGCGGCAGTTCGCGATTTCCGTCGCGGTGTTCTCGATCGGCCCGATCGTCGGCCCGTTGCTCGGCGTGTCATTGGTGGCGCTCGGCGGCAGTTGGCGCATGATCTTCGGTTGCATGGTGCTGCTCTCGGCCGGCTTGCTCGTGGTGTTGGTCACGCGCCTGCCCGAGACCCTCACAACCCAGCGACTGAACGCATTGAAGCCGCGCGTGCTGTTGCGTGACGCGAAGGCAATCGTGGGCCACCCGCAGTCGCGCTATTTCATGGCGATGGGCGTGCTGAGTTACGTGATCATCGTCTTCGTGTTGGCGGGTAGCCCGGTGGTTTACGCCGAAAATTTCGGCGTCACTGGCGCACTGTTCGCCATCCTGTTTGCGTTGCACGCGATCGGCATCATCATCGGCCAGGTACTCAACCACCGCTCGATCAGCCGATTCGGCAGTGTCGGCACAGCACTGTGGGCAGCCTGTTGGATGGCGCTGGTGCTCGCGAGCATGTGGGGCGTCAGCGCGGCAGGCCTCGCAGATGCCTACGTGATCTCAGGTCTGATCGTGCTGTTCGCGGTCGGCTTCCTCACCGTGCAGGTCAACAGCAACGCGCTCGCGATGACGCCGCACGGGCGCATCGCAGGATTTGCCGCGTCGTTCCTCGGTTCGAGCGGCCAGATCATCGGATCGATCGTGGCGAGCGCTGTGTTGCCGCTGGTCGGCTTCAGCCTCACGCGGTGGACGGCCGCGCTGATGATCACGTCGATACTTGTGTTGATGATGTTACTGCTGTGGATTCGCCGGCACGGTTTCCACGCAAGTGACGGGCACTCCGAAAACCAAGACGACTGAGTCCAGCGCGGATCTTTTCGCCGCGTCTGGCTTCGCCAGGATGCGGCTCCCACGAGACCGTGGCATGTTCGCAGGCCTCGACATCTCACCCGTGAGTGCAAAGCGGCGCCTTGGATGCCGAACGAGCCATTCGGGTTGTCACAGACCGACTGAAACACGGCAGTGACTGCGAGCTTCGTGTTCGCCGTTTTCGCCGCGTCTGGCTGCGCCAGGACACGGCTCCCACGAGACCGTGGCGTGTTCACAGGCGCGAAGCGGCGCCTCGGATGCCGAACGAGCCACTGTGGTTGTCGCACTGCGACTGCGCGAAACGGATTCTGTGGTTGCCGGGTCGTCGCGCCGCGATCACGTCCAACGGCGGTTGTATTCGGACTGCATGAATGCCAAGCCGTCGCGCGCCAGCTGTTCTTCGCTGTCGTACATCCGCCGCCAGATCTTCGTGGCAGCGGCCAATTCAGGTAGCGCCAACCCGAAGGCTTCGATCATCAACCAGCCGTCGTAGCCGACGTCGTGCAAGGCGTCGAAGGTCTCTGTCCAGCGCACACTGCCCTGTCCCGGTGTGCTCCAGTCATTCTCCGAGATGTGCACGTGGCGAATGACGTCCGCGTTGCGGCGAATGGCATCTGCCGTGCTTTTCTCTTCGATATTGGCGTGGAAGGTGTCGTACATGATCGCGCAATTCGGGTGATCGACCGCGTTGACGAACCGTCTTGCCTCATCGTGTGAGTTCAGCAGGTAACACTCGAATCGATTCAGGGCTTCCACGCACAGCGTGACACCCACGGACTCCGCATGCTCTGACACTGCTCGCATCGATTCGATGCCGCGAGCCAGCTCGGCATCGGAAGGTCCCGCGCCGGAAAAGGCGCCCAGCGCCGAATGGAACGGCCCAACCAAATGCGTCGCCCCAACCGCCGCACAGCAATCCACCGCGCGCTTGTTGGCGTCGATACCGGCCTGGCGGATTCGCGTGTCGGCACTGATGGGGTTGTCTTCTGCGTTGCGCACCGTGACCGCAGTACGTGCCAAGCCAATATCGTCGAAACGCCGCGCCCAGCTGGCATAGTCGATCTCGTGGTTGAACAGCGGCACTTCAACGCCGTCATACCCCATGCGTTTCAAGGACGCCAACACGGGCAGCAGCGCATCGCTCAATTCGCCTGTCCACAGCAACAGGTTCATGCCAAATTTCATCAACCCACACCTCCTGTGCGTGTTGCCGGGTTGGGCCTGCTGATACAGGCCCGACGCCGGCAACGGTTGATCTGAAGCACCGGCCCTCGCCGCCCGGCGCGGTTCACCGATCCAGTGACACCCACGCCGCGTTTTGCGATGAGGACGCGACGCAGGCGGCGACGAACTGCACGCCGCGCAAGCCGTCCTGCACCGTCGGGAAGACCACATCGCTCGCGAGCGCCCCACCAGATCGCGCCGCCTCGATGGCCGATGCCGCCTCGGTGTAGAGGTTGGCAAAGCCCTCGAGGTAACCCTCCGGGTGGCCAGGTGGTACGCGGCTCACGCGCGCCGCGGCATCGCCGGCACCCGCGCCGTTGCGCGTGATCAGCCGCTTGGGTTCACCAAAGGGCGTGTAGTGCAGGTAATTCGGGTCTTCCTGCGCCCACTCGAGCCCGCCAGTTTCGCCGTACACGCGGATGCGCAAGGCGTTCTCGTTGCCCGGTGCCACCTGGCTCGACCACAGCATGCCGCGGGCACCGCCGTTGAAGCGAAGCAGCACGTGGGCGTTATCGTCCACGCGGCGCCCGGGCACGAAGGCCTGGATGTCGGCCGCGAGCGATTCGACCTCGAGCCCGGTGATGAAACAGGCGAGGTTGAACGCGTGGGTGCCGATATCGCCGGTCGAACCGCCGGCGCCCGACTGGTTCGGGTCGGTGCGCCAGAGCGCCTGCTTGAAGTCCTGCTCGACGGTCAGCCAGTCCTGCGGGTACTCGACTTGCACCACGCGGATCGCGCCAATGTCGCCGTTCACGACCATCTCGCGCGCGTGCCGCACCATCGGGTAGCCGGTGTAGTTGTGCGTGAGCACGAAGAGCGCGTCGGAGGCTTCGGCCGCTGCAACCAGCGTGTGCGCGTCGTCAAGGGTCGAGGTGAGCGGCTTGTCGCAGATGACGTGAATGCCCTTCTCCAGAAACGCAACGGCCGCTGCGCAATGCACGTGGTTCGGCGTGACAATCGACACGGCTTCGACGCCGTCGTCGCGCGCTGCCTCGGCCTCGGCCATCTGCTGAAAGTCGTCGTAGACCCGCTCGAGGCCAAGCGCCTCGCCGCTCACCCGCGACTTTTCCGGCGTGGAACTCAGCGCACCGGCCACCAGCTCGTACTTGTCGTCGATCCGCGCTGCGATGCGGTGCACCGCACCGATAAAGGCGTCGTTGCCGCCGCCGACCATACCCAGTTTGATGCGCGCCATCAGTCGATCCCCAGCATGGCGCGGTTGGCCGCGTCGTCCGCGCCGCCGTCGGCGAAATCATCGAAGGCCCGTTCCGTCACGCGGATGATGTGGTCGCTGACAAACGCCGCCCCCACACGCGCGCCGTCCTCGGGGTGCTTGAGGCAGCACTCCCACTCGACCACCGCCCAGCCGTCGAAGTCGTTGGCCGCCATCTTCGAGAACACCGCAGCGAAATCCACCTGGCCGTCGCCGAGGCTGCGGAAGCGCCCGGCCCGGTCCACCCAGGGCTGGTAGCCCGAGTACACGCCTTGACGGCCGGTCGGGTTGAACTCGGCGTCCTTGACGTGAAACATCTTGATGCGATCCTTGTAGATGTCGATGTTGTCGAGGTAGTCGAGGCACTGCAGCACGTAGTGGCTCGGGTCGTAGAGCATATTGCAGCGCGCGTGGTTGTCGACACGCTCGAGGAACATCTCGAAGGTGACGCCGTCGTGCAGGTCTTCGCCCGGGTGGATCTCGTAGCAGATGTTCACGTCGTTGGCGTCGGCGTGGTCGAGGATCGGGCGCCAGCGTTTCGCAAGTTCATCAAACGCGGTTTCCACCAGGCCGGCCGGGCGTTGCGGCCACGGGTAGACGTAGGGCCAGGCCAGCGCGCCCGAGAAGCTCACGTGGTCTTTTATGCCAAGGTTGGCTGAGGCTGAAATCGCCTTCATGACCTGATCGACCGCCCAGGCCTGTCGCGCTTTCGGGTCGCCGTGGACCGACGGGTCGGCGAAGCCGTCGAAGGCGGTGTCGTAGGCCGGGTGCACGGCGACGAGCTGCCCTTGCAGGTGGGTCGAGAGTTCGGTCACTTCGATGCCGTTCTCAGCCGCCTGCCCCTTGAAGGTGTCGCAGTAGTCTTTGCTCTCGGCGGCGGTTGCGAGATCGAACAGGCGCCCGTCCCACGAGGGCACCTGCACACCTTTGTAGCCACAATCGGCCGCCCACTTGGTGATCGCGTCCCACGAGTTGAAGGGCGCGTCATCGCCCGCGAATTGCGCCAGAAACAGCGCGGGTCCTTTGATGGTTTTCACGACAGCGTCTCCTGAGTCAGTCCATGGAGGGCAGGTTCTCCCGGATGACGATGTCGATCCGGATGGTTTCCTGCGATTTGATGACGGGGGTGTGGTCGCACTTGGCCCGCAACACGCGCAAGGCGCTGCGGGCCAGGTGACCGGGGTTCTGGGTGATGACGGCGTCGATCGTGCCGTCGCGCAACAATGCGGCGGAGTTTTCCGTCAACTCGTGGTCGATCAGCACCGGCCGCCGCGGCAGACCCGACGCCGCGATCGCGCGCGCGATGCCCTGCACGCTCGCGCCCACCGAGTAGATGCCGATGGTGTCCGGGTTCTGCTCGAGCGCGCGGCGTGTGACCCTCTCGGTGTGCGCCGGCTCGTCCTGACCCTCGAGACTCGGCAGCGGCGCGAGGTGCGGGTACTGCGCACTGACCACCTCGTCGAAACCGAGCCGCCGCTCGATCATGTCGCGCGATTGTTTGGTGGTGATCACGACTATCACCTTGCCGTGCTGGCCGCCGGTGAACCGCCCGAGCAAGGTGCCGGCCGTGCGCCCGGCAGCAACGTTGTCGATGCCGACAAAGTGGTCGCGGTCCGAGTTGGGTTGATCGGACACCAGTGACACCACCGGCACGCCACGGCGGCGCAGATTCGCGATCGCGTCGCGCACCAGCGGCGTTTCCTTTGCCATGATCGCGAGGCCGTCGATCTCGCTCTCGTCGAGCTCGGCCAGGGTGCGTGCCAGGACCGTGTGGTCGTGGTTCGGCACGCGGATGGTGCGGATCTCGGTGCGGTCGTGTCGCGCACTGACCACGGTCTCGGCGATACCCTTCTCCAGGCTTGCGAGAAACTGCCCCTTCCAGTTCGGCAACACGAAGACAAAGCGGTAGGTCTTCTGCCGCGCGAGGTTTGCCGCGGCAGTGTCGCGCACGTAGCCGAGCTCATCGATGGCCTTGTTGACCTTTTCAATGGTCAGCGTGCGCACGCCGCGGCGGCCGTTGAGCACCCGGTCAACCGTCGCAAGACTGACCCCCGCCACCCGCGCTATGTCGTTCACGGTGGGCTTGGTCAGGTCCTGTGGGCGCGACTTGTCCACGGGTGTGTCAGGCGCCCATCTCGGCAGCCAGACCTTCGAACAGAATGGCCACTGCTTCAGCGCCCGGGTCGTTGTGGCCCTTGAGGTTTTCCTCCGGCACGTAGGCTGCCCGGCCCGCCTTCGCCCGGTGGATACCTGCCGTGCTGTCGGCGCCGGTGCGCGCCGCCGCTGCTGCCGCCACAATGCCGTCGGAAAGCGCGGCGAGTGCCGGCGACAGGGCGTCGATCATGGTGCGGTCGCCGACGGTTGCGCCGCCCACCTGACTGACACGCTCGAGGCCTTCGACCAGCGCCTGTTCAACCGGCGCACCGCCCGCGCAGGCGTCGCCCGCAGCGTTGAAGTAGATCGCGAGGATCACACCGGACGAGCCGCCCATGGTCTGGCTGAGTTCGTTGCCAAGCGCCGGGAAGAGCTGCGTGAGGTCAGCCAGCGGCATCCGGTCCAGGCTGTCCTTCAGCGCACGGGCGGCGGTGGCCAGCGTGCTGCCGGTGTCGCCGTCGCCGGATTTGGCGTCGAGTTCGTTGAGCTTGCCCTCGGCACCGATCAGGAGGTCCGACACGCTTTCGAGGATGGCGCGGGTGCGTGCGTTGCTGGACGGGATCGGTTCGATCGGGGTCAAGCCGTCAGGCAGTGGCGCGACGACCGGGTCAGTCACCGTGTGCATGCCGGGCCAGGCGGCGAGCGTCACCGGAGCGACCAGCGCCTCGCGTTCCGCCTCGGACGCGTCGAGCACCGACACCGAGAACCCATGCATGTCGAGCGAGGTCATCATCGGCGCCGGTCCGATGATGTGCGAGGCCATACCGGAGGCGGTCAGCGCCTGCGCGAGCACGGCCATCTCGAGCGGCGTGGTCGAGCCGAGGTTGTTCAGCAGGCAGACCTTCGGCTCGCCGCCGGCCGCCGCCTTGAGCTTGTCGACGACCATGCCCATGGCGGCCGAGGCGGTCGAGAAATCCACCTGCTCGACACCGGGCTCACCGTGTATGCCAAGCCCGAGCTCCGCCTTGCCAGGCGCAATGCGGTCTTCCTTCGGCGAGCCCGGCACCGTGCAGGTGTCGAGGCTCATGCCGATCGACGCGACGCGCGCGATCACCGAGCGAGCCGCTTGTGCGACTTCGCTGAGGTCCTTGCCGGCTTCGGCGAGTGCACCGGCAACCTTGTGCACAAACAAGGTGCCCGCGACGCCCCGTGGCTGCGGCAACTCCGGCAGCGCGATGTCGTCGTCGACCACCACCATCTCGACTTTACGACCGAGCGCCCGCGCGCGCTCCGCGGCAAGGCCGAAGTTCAGACGATCGCCCGTGTAGTTCTTGACAATCAGCAAGCAGCCCGACTCGCCAGTGACGGCGAGGATGCCGGCGAGCACCGCCTCGACCGAGGGCGACGCGAACACTTCACCGCAGACCGCCGCGGTCAACATGCCCGGGCCGACGAAGCCCGCGTGTGCCGGCTCGTGCCCGGAGCCACCACCGGAGATCAGCGCGACCCGGCTTGCGTCCCAGTCGTTGCGGTACACCACCTTGATGTGCGGGTAGCCGTCCAGCCGCGCGAGGCTGCCACCCGAACACGCCACGACACCGTCGATGGCTTGTTTGACCAGATCTTCCTTGTTGTCGGTAAAGTGCGCCATGGTTGCTTGTCTCCTATGCTGTCGCGACGCGCGCGCCGTGCGCGTCAAAGTACAGGGGGTTGGACGCGGACACCTGCAGGGTGTCGCCGGGTGAGGCTGCGGTGCCGGCGTCGACCAGCGTCACGATGTCGTGCTCGGCCAGTTTCAGGTGCAGGCGGGTCTGGTCACCCAGGTGTTCGACCCGGACGACCGTCGCAGCCTGCCCGCTGCCCAGCACGATATGCTCCGGGCGCAGCCCGATCTGCGAGGCTGTCGCCGGTGCGCCAGCACCAAACAGGTCCGCCGGCAGCAGGTTGATGCGCGGCTGACCGAGCCGCGCCGCCACGTACGCGGTGTGCGGGTTTTCGTAGATGTCTCGCGGCGTGCCAAACTGCACGAGCCGACCTTCATCGAGCACGCCGATCTGGCTCGCCATGGTCATCGCCTCGATCTGATCGTGGGTGACATAGAGCAGTGTCGCGGCCATCTCGGCGTGGATGCGCTTGAGCTCGACCCGCAACTCGGCGCGCAACTTGGCGTCGAGTGAGCTGAGCGGTTCGTCCATGAGGTAGATCGACGGGTCGCGCACCAGCGCGCGCCCGATCGAGACGCGCTGCATCTCACCGCCCGAAAGCGCGGTGGCGCGGTTGTCGAGCTTGTGCGAGATGTGCAGCACCTCGGCGATGTCCTGCACCTTGCGCGCGATCGCGTCCTCAGCGAGGTTCATGATCGGCGAGCGCAGCGGAAAGGCGAGGTTGTCGCGCACCGACATGTGCGGGTAGAGGGAGTACTGCTGAAACACCATGGCCACGTCGCGCTGGGCCGGCGTCTCGCTGTTGACCTCTCGCCCGCCAATCGAGACGGTGCCCGCGTCGGCCTTCTCGAGGCCCGCGACCAACCGCAGCGTGGTGGTCTTGCCCGCGCCGGTTGGGCCGAGCAACACGACAAAGGACCCGTCCTCGACAAGCAAGTCGACATCCTCGACCCCGCGCTGGGCACCGAAGCGTTTGGTCACGCCTTGTAAATTGACTTCAGCCACGGCTTAACACGTCCTCGTTGAGTGCCGAGCGCAACGCTCGACCCGATGCCTGGTCGAAGAGCGTCACGGTCTCCGCGTTGATCGCGAGCCCGGTGGTGTCTCCCACCTGCACAGCGCGGTCTGAACCGACCCGCGCCTTGAGCTCCCCGTGTGCGGTGGACACCGTGACGATCTGCGTGGTGCCGAGGTATTCGGTGGTGATCACCTCACCGCGCAGAGCGCCCGAATCGGTGAGCTGCACCTGCTCCGGGCGCACCCCGAGCACCAGCTCACCCGCCGCGGCCTCGCGCACCTCCGGTACCGACAGGGTGCTGCCGGCCAGCGCCACTTCGGTATCACCGGTCGAGACGTTACCGTTGAATGGCAGGAGGTTCATCGACGGCGAGCCGATGAAGTTTGCGACGAACAACGTGGCGGGCGTGTCGTAGACTTCGCGTGGCGTGCCGAACTGCTCGACCACCGCGTTGTTCATCACGACGATCTTGTCGCCCATCTGCATGGCTTCGAGCTGATCGTGGGTCACGTACACCGTGGTTGCACCCATGCTGTCGTGCAGCGCCCGCAGCTCCTGCGCCATGTGTTCGCGAAACTCCGCGTCCAGGGCGCCGAGTGGCTCGTCCATCATGAAGGCCTTGGGCTCGCGCACGATCGCACGACCGAGAGCCACACGCTGTCGGTCGCCGCCCGAGAGCCCGCCGACGGGGGAATCGAGGATGTCCTCGATGCCGAGGATAGCCGCCACCTCGGCGACTTTGCGCCGCACATCGGCCCGCGCCATACCCTGCGAGACCAGTGGGTAGGAGATGTTCTTGCGCACGTTCATGTGCGGGTACAGCGCGAACATCTGGAACACGAACGCGATGTCGCGCTGCGACGGCGGCTTCTGCGCGATCTCCTCGCCGTCGAGGAAGATCTGGCCAGCGGTCGGAAGTTCCAGGCCTGCAATCATACGAAGCGTCGTGGTCTTGCCGCAGCCCGACGGCCCGAGCAGCATGAAGAAGTCGCCGTCGTCAACAGTGAAGGAACTCTCCTTCACGGCGACGAAGTCGTCGAATTGCTTGCGAACGTTCTTGACAATGATCTCAGCCATCTCTCACTGCCCGAAAAAAACGACTGCGGCGGCCAATTGCCGCGTCACTTCCGCTCCGGCGTACCGGTTGCTCGGAACGAGCCTGTCTACGCGATAAGTCTCGTCCTCTGACGGTGCGCCGTATCGGCTACTCGTTCCTTGCACTTGACCGTCCTCGCTACGTTTTTTCATTGGACAGTTACGCCGGAAAGTGGCTGACGACGATGAACATCACCGTTCCCGTCAGCGTGACAATGAAGGACCAGGTGAAAGCCCACATGAAAAAGGGCTGCATCAGCATGACGACACCCAGGCCGATGAGCACGGACGCAACCAGTTCCCAGGGGCCGCGCCGAAACCGCAACAGATCTCTGAAAAACCGCTTCATTTGCGCACCGCCCCGAAGGTGATGCCGCGCAGCAGGTGCTTGCGCAGCAGAATCGTGAAGATCATGACCGGCAGCAGGAAGATCGTCGCGCCTGCCGCGACCGCCGGCCAGTCGAGGCCGCCGACGCCGATAATCGTCGGAATGAACGGTGGCGCGGTCTGCGCAGTGGCGGACGTCAACAGCACCGCGAAGGCGTATTCATTCCACGCGAAGATCAGGCAGAAGATCGCGGTGGAGGCAATGCCGGTCGCTGCCTGCGGTAGAACCACCTTGTAAAACGCCTGGAAGCGCGTGTAGCCGTCGATCAGCGCGGCCTCCTCGTACTCGCGCGGGATCTCGTCGATGAAGCCCTTGAGCAGCCAGACCGCGAGCGAGATGTTCACGCCGGTGTAGAGGAGGATCATGCCGAGGTGGGTGTCGCTCAACCCGAGTTGCCGGTACATCAGGAAGATCGGTATCGCGACCGCCACCGGCGGCATCATCCGCGTCGAGAGGATGAAGAACAGCAGGTCATCGGCGAAGGTAATGCGGAAACGGCTGAACGCGTAGGCCGCCAGGGTGCCAAGGAACACACTGAGGAACGTCGAGCCGAACCCGATGATGATCGAGTTGAAGAAACGCTCGCCGAATTTCGAGGGACCGACGACGGTCATGTCGTACTGGCGCACGATCTCCTCGTACCAGGTTTCAGGCGGGTTGGCGTCGAGGTACTCCTGGGTTTGCCGGGTGCGCGTGGTGAAGAGGTTGACGTAGCCCTCGAGGGTGGGGTCGAACACCACCTTCGGCGGGTACGCAATCGCATCCGACGGTGACTTGAAGCCGGTCATGAAAATCCACAGGAGCGGGATCATCGTGATCAGCGCGTAGAGCACCACGAGGGTGGCTGCGATGCGTTTCGACCGCGGCGTGGGTTCTGTGACGGAGAAGCCGCTCATCGCTCTTTCACCTTGTTCAACGCCTTGACGTAGATCGAGGCGAGCCCGAACACCGTGACAAACAGAATGATCGCGTACGCACTGGCGTAGCCGGTTCGCCACTTCTCGAAGGCCTCACGCTTGAGGTTGATCGACGTCAACTCGGTGATCGAACCCGGCCCTCCCCCGGTGAGTTGCACGACCAGGTCGAACATCTTGAAGTTCTCGATGCCGCGGAACAGCACCGCGAGCATCAGGAAGGGCAACACCATCGGGATGGTGATGGTGAAGAACTGCCGGAGTTTGGACGCGCGGTCGATCTCGGCTGCCTCGTAGATGTAATCCGGTATCGAACGCAACCCGGCGAGGCAGATCAGCATCACGAACGGCGTCCACATCCAGGTGTCGACGATGACGATCGACCAGGGCGCCAGGTTCACCGAGCCGAGCATCTCGAAACTCGAGGCATCGCCACCGGTGAAGAAGGTCACGATGTAGTTGAACAGCCCGATCTGCGGCTGGTAGAGGAACTTCCAGAAATTGCCGACCACCGCGGGCGACAGCATCATCGGCAACACGATGATCGTGGTCCAGAGGTCGTTGCCCTTGAACTTCCGATTGATCAACCACGCGAGCGTAAAACCGATCAGGACTTGAAAAAAGATGGTCCAGAACAGGAAGTGGGCCGTCGCCTGCATGTTCAGCCAGATGTCGGTGTCGGTGAGGATGCGCTCGTAGTTGCGCAAGCCCACGTCCTTTATCTCGCGGCCGATGCGGTTGGCTTTGTAGTTGGTGAAGCTGAGCTGGATCGTCCAGATCAGCGGGAAGATGTTGATCGCCAACAGCAGGAAGATCGTCGGTGCAACGAAGATCCAGGCAATCGCGCGGTCCGAGAGTCCGCGCACGCGCCGCGCAAACGGGGGAGGCGTCGCCTTCGCGGCGCGGTCTACCGAACTGTTAATCATGATCAGACAACCAGGGCTGAACCGAGCCGGTCCAGCTCACCAAATGTTGGGGGTCGAGTGCGGCAAGCGCCGCCGGGAGGCGTCGCGCGAGTCGCGACGCGGGTCGTGCCATGGCCAGGGTGGCCTGTGTTGCCCGCCCCGCCGGGAATCGGGGCGGGCAACACGCGCTCGGTCAGAGCTTGCCTTCGTCCTCGAAGACTTCGGTCCAGTCTTCGATCAACTTGTCGAGGGCTTCCTGGGCCGTGCCCTGATCAGCCACCACGTAGTCGTGAATGCGCTTCTGCATGGCCAACAGCAGTTCGGCGTAGGCCGGCTCCTGCCAGAAGTCCTTGACCGCGCCCATGGCGTCGAGGAAGTCACCGGCGAACGGTGCGCTAGCGGGGAAGCCGGGGTCGTTCAGCACCGAGTTGTGCGCCGAGTAGCCGCCGAGTTCCCACCACTTCGCCTGCACAGCCGGGTCGGCAAACCACTTGATGTACTCGAGTGCCGCGTCCTGCTTGTCGGAGTAGCTCACCACCGAAATGCCCTGCCCGCCCAGTGTCGAGCCCGCCACGTTCTGCGGCGGGTTGACGAAGAAATCGATCTTGTCACCGCCGGTGTTGGGGTCGGCATAGAGGCCGGGGAAGAAGGCAAACCAGTTCATCGCCATGGCCACCTGACCAGACTTGAACGCGTCGAGCGACTCGCCCATGTACGAGTTGGTGTAACCCGGCGGGGTGGCAGTCTTGTAGAACTCCTTGTAGAACTCAAGCGCTTCAACCGCTTCGGCCGAATTGACCGCGCCTTCCATGTCGTAGCTGCCCGGGGTGTTCTCGTACTCGAAACCCCAGGGGTACAGCGCCGAGGTCACGCCCATGGTGATGCCCTCGGAACCGCGCTCGGTGAAAATCGACGCGCCGTAGACGGTCTTGCCGTCGATTTCGCGGCCCTGGAAGAATTGCGCGATCTCGAGCAGCTCCTTCTGCGACGCCGGCTCGCCCAGCTCTCGACCGGTGGCCTCCTTGAACGCGGCCCGGATGTCATCACGCTCGAACCAGTCCTTGCGGTAGAACCAGCCGTTGGCGTCGCCCATCGCGGGCAGAGCGTAGTAGTTCGGCGTGCCCTTCGGCCAGGTCGAGTAGGCGTAGACGGTCGCAGGGGCGAAGTCGTCCATGCTGATGCCTTCGCTGTCGAAGAAATCGTTCAGCTTCACGTAGTGGCCGTTCTCGGCGCCGCCACCGATCCACTGGCTGTCGCCAATGAGCAGGTCGCAGAGCTTGCCGCCGGAGTTGAGCTCGTTGAGCATGCGGTCAGCGAAGTTCGGCCACGGCACGAATTCGAAGTTCATCGAGTGCCCGGATTGCGACTCGAATTCCTTGGACAGCTCGACCAGTGCGTTGGCGGGGTCCCAGGCAGCCCAGCAGAGCGTGAGATCGTCCGCGGCGGCGGTGCTTGGGATGGCCAAGGAGCCCAGCATCGCGGCGCTCAGCGTGACGGTTGCTATATGTTTCATATCACCCTCCCTAGGTTTGAAGAAAACTGCATACGGCAGATCAAGCCTAATCACCCGCCCGAAACAGCGTCAACCGTTTTTTGAGGTACGCACATCATTTCGCTGTTCCGTTCGCGTGATTCACCTTTTAATCAAAGACTTAACGGGTAGGCTGGGTTCGGATGAGGCACGTCCCGCACCGTCCGATCGGGCGGGCGAAACGGCACTGAGACGCCTGGCTGCACGTCATCCACTCGGAGCCGCCCGCCTGCTGACCGTGGTGCGTTTCCCGGGTCACGCGGCGCTGCGATACGCAACCTGCCCGCGCGCGGCAGCCCCGACCCGCCGCACGACCGACACACGCCACACTGCACGCCCACGTGGCGCGACGCGGCTCTCTGCTGGAGACACACACCCGGAAACCGGCCGCTCTGGCTCGATTGCGTTGGCGCAGGCGGGCCGTTCCTCGATTCGGTGTGTCTAAATGAGAACTATTCTCATATAATATTGGCATCTGGTACAACCGTAGCCCGGCACCGTCGGACGCCGACTCGGTTGGCAAGGCGTCACCGGTGTTCAGGCCGCCCAAGGCGGCCGGGCCGACTTCCGACCCGGCATGACACCGCACCGGACGCAGCCAATCAACTGAACCCATGGGGGCAGACCGTGACCTTCCTAACCTGGCTCGAAAGCGTCGTCCGGTCTGGCGACCTGCCAGAGCAGCCCGAACTCATTCAGACCTGGCTCGCTCTGTCCTCGCCCAAGCCGACCGAGCCACTGATCAATCAGCTGAACAGCCACCACCAACAGGTCATACGGCTGCTCGACACCATTTCGGACGAACTGGTCCCACGCACCTGGAGACGAAGCTGCGTCGACAACATCAACCGCCCCCTGGCCGCGCTGGACCGCCTGGTGGTTTGCGAGTGCAATCGCCGCGCGCTCGCCCAACTGGAGCACGAGGTACGGCAAACCATTGGCTACTTCGAACCGTCACTCAACACACCACAGCAGTAGGACGACGACCGTGAGCAAACGAATCGAACGCGACAGCCTGGGCGAAGTCACGGTTCCGGGCGACGCCCTCTACGCCGCCCAAACCCAACGCGCAGTGGACAACTTCGGCATCAGCGGTCGCCGCATGCCGTTGGCTTTCGTCCGTGCCTTGTTGCAGATCAAAAAAGCGGCCGCAAGCGCCAACGTGTCGCTCTCCCTGTTGCCGGCCGAGACAGGTGACGCGATCAACGCCGCTGTGGACGCACTGCAGGCCGATGCCGATCTGTCGCAGCACTTTCCCGTGGATGTGTTTCAAACGGGCTCAGGCACGAGCTCGAACATGAACGCCAACGAGGTGATCGCCACGCTGGCGTCGCGCCTTTCCGGGCTGTCTGTTCACGCGAACGACCATGTCAATTGCAGTCAGAGCAGCAATGACGTGATTCCGACCGCGATTCACGTCGCCTCTGCCGTGGCCCTCGCCGACGGCCTGTTGCCGGCGCTGTACCACCTCGTCGAGGCGACGCGGAGCAAGGCACGCGAGGTCGACCACCACGTCAAAACGGGTCGCACCCACCTCATGGACGCAATGCCGGTGCGCTTGAGCCAGACGCTGGACAGTTGGGCAGACCAGCTCGCTGCCAATGCAAAAGCACTCGAGGGCCATTTCTCCGAACTGCAATACCTGGCACAGGGCGGCACCGCTGTCGGGACGGGTATCAACGTCCACCCGGACTTCCCACTGACCTTTTGCGCGTGTCTCAACAAGGAACTCGGATACTCGTTCCGCCCGGCCACCAATTTTTTCACCCACATCGGCTCGCAGGACACCGCTGTGCGGGTCTCCGGTGGGTTGAAGGCCACCGCCGTTTCGTTGATGAAAGTCAGCAACGACTTGCGCTGGATGAACTCCGGACCGCTGGCGGGCCTCGGGGAAATCGAGCTCGAAGCGCTGCAACCGGGCTCTTCGATCATGCCGGGCAAGGTCAACCCGGTTGTCCCCGAAGCGGTGTGCATGGTGGCCGCGCGCGTGATGGGCAATGACACGACGATCACGGTTGGCGGGCAGGCGGGCAACTTTGAACTCAACGTGATGCTGCCCGTGATCGCCGAGAGCCTGCTCGACAGCATCGAACTGATGACAAACGCGTGTCGACTGCTCGCTGACAAGGCGATCTCCACATTCACTGTCAACGAGGCCAACCTCACGGAGTCACTCTCGCGCAACCCGATACTCGTGACCGCGTTGAACCGCGAAATCGGCTACGCAAAAGCGGCCGAAATCGCCAAGCGCGCCTACCGCGAGCAGCGCCCGATCGTCGACGTCGCAGCCGAGGACACGAACATACCGATCGACAGACTGCGCGAGCTCCTCGACCCAACAGCGCTGACCTCCGGCGGCCTCTGACCGCCCAAAGCCCCGGGATTGGGTAGCGACCAACCTGCCACCGGCGAGGCCGCTGCCCCGCCCGGCGCCATCTGAACACTCCGCGAAACGCATGCACATTCACACGCTCGGCGTGCGAGGCAAACTGGCCTCGCTGCACGCCCATCTGCAAACTCTCACACCCGGCGTGCTGGTGTGCATCACCGTGGCCGTGACCGCCCAGTTTCTCTCCGACCACTACGGCGCCCCGGCGATGCTGCTCGCGCTGTTGCTGGGGATCGCCGTCAGTTTTCTGAGCGAGGACGGCAAGGCCGTGCCCGGCATCAAGCTGAGCTCGCGCACGGTCTTGCGATTGGGCGTCGCGCTGCTCGGCGCGCGCGTCTCGTTCGGGTTGTTCAGCGAGCTCGGCACCGCGTACATCGTGCTGACAGTGAGTGCCGTGCTGTTGACCATCGGATTCGGCTTGGTCGCCGCACCCTGGTTCGGACACAAATGGCGTTTTGCCTTGCTGACGTCTGGCTCGGTGGCGATTTGCGGCGCGTCGGCCGCACTCGCGATCAGCGCGATCCTGCCGCGCGACGAGCGGTCCGACGAACGCTTGTTGTTCACCGTTGTCGGCGTTACGGTGCTGTCCACCGTGGCGATGATTGTCTACCCGATCATCGCCACCTGGCTGGCGCTGGACACCGGTGCAGCCGGTGTGTTCATCGGCGGTACCGTCCACGACGTCGCACAGGTTGTCGGCGCCGGTTTTTCGCTGTCGGAGCGCACCGGCGAAACAGCAACCCTGGTGAAACTCATGCGGGTCGCCTTGCTGGCGCCGGTGGTCATCGTCTCGGCCGTCCTGATCCGTCGCTTCGCCGAGCAGCCCGCTGGTTCAGAACGACCGCCGCTGCTCCCGGCGTTCGTGGTCGGCTTCGTCGTGCTGGCTGGGCTCGCGTCTTTCCAACTTCTGCCCGCCTGGCTGGTCGATGCGAGCGCCTCGTGGTCCTACTGGCTGCTGCTCACGGCCATCTCGGCGGTCGGCATGCAAACCCGCCTGCAACAGATCGTGCGCGTCGGCGGCATGGCCTTCGCGTTCATCATCGCCGAAACCGCGTTCCTCGCCTGTGTGGTGGTAGCCGGCATCCTGTTGTTGGGGCCCTAGCGTCGAGGCAGGAACCGCCAGATCACCCAGGCCGACACGCCACTGAGCACCACCGCGAAGCTCAGCGCCACGGTGTAGGTGCCTGTCTGCACGTAGACCCAGCCGCTCGCCCACGGGCCGAGGAGGCCCGCGACGCCCCAGGCGGTGAACACCTGACCGTAGACGCGGGGCGCAGCGACGGTGCCGAAGCGGTTGCTGACTGCGACCGGGTACACGGCGATCAGTGCGCCGTAGCTGAAGCCGAGCACGCCGAGGGACAGAAACACGGCGTCTGCCGAGGCCACCGCGAGGGCCACCAGGCCACCCGCTGTCAGCAACGGCAAACCGATCAGCACGTCGCGGTTGGCCACGCGATCCGACACCGGACCGGCGGCAAAGCCGCCAAGCATGTTGCCGGCCGCCACCGTGGTGGTCGCCCAGGCCGCTGCGGCGGTGCCGAGGCCCTTCCATTGCGCAAGCGCAAAGGCGTGCCCGATGACCATCAACCCCGCCAGCACCGCGGTGCCGTAGGCCACCCAGAGTGCTGTGCGCGCGCAAGCGTCGTCAGAGGTCAGTGCGGTGTCGGCCGACGCGGACTCAGACACGAAGCGGGTACCCGCGCGGGCACAGACCGCCGCGGCGACCAGCGACACGCCAGCGACGACCACAGCCGCCCCTTGCAACGCGGCGGCATTGCCGCCGACAGTGATCAGCTGTGTGAAGGCGAGCGGCGACACGGTTGCGCCGACGGCGTAACAGGCTGTCACCGTCGCCATGGCGACCCCACGGCGCCGCCCGGCCACCTGCCCGGCGAGTTGGAGCGTGTACCCGTAGCCAAGGCCATTGGCCGCACCGAAAACAAGTCCGTAGCCGACGTACAGGGATGCGAGAGACTCCGCTCGCGCGGCGATCAGGAGTCCGAGGCCGGAGACCCACCCGACGGTCGCGAGCAGCCGCGCCGGCGACCACCGTCGGTAGGCGCGGTACCCGAGCAGCACCGCCGTGGTGAGAGCGACCAGGGCCAGTGAGTAGACCAGGCTCACGCCCGCGCGGTCAGCAGCGAGCCGCTGTTCCCATTCGGGCAGAAACACCGAAAACGCGTGCACCGAGCCCAGCACCGCGCTGACCGCACAGCAGACCGGCAACACCGGCGCCGCGCGGCCCGATTTGGCTTTCGCGCCACCGCGCGCCACGTCGCTCAGCCTCGGTTCAAGGCGTACACCTCGGCCCCGAGCGTGCGCCCGTCCGGTGTCTCGACGGTCACCGGGACGCGCGTGTACCCCTCACCCTCGAACGCGTCCAGCCGC